>CAXTUM010000156.1:0-6311 GCA_964247205.1 uncultured Beijerinckiaceae bacterium | reverse complement strand
GGGTGCGGCATGATCTGTGCAAGAGGAGGTGCAGGGCGATCCGTCCACAGCACATCCACCGCGTTCGGCTCGGACGGAACAAGATGCAAGCCCATTCTGTCGGCCATTGTCTGAAAACGCTGCAGGCCATCGGGTGTGTGACGCCGCGGATCATAGCCAATCCGCGCGCCCGGCCTGGCCTGCGCACCAAGCCATTCCTGCGGCGGATGATCGATGATCGAGACCGGCGTGAAAGCGCTCTGGTCGATCTGGGCCGCAAGCTGCTCGGTGTATCGCCCGTCAGAAAATACAGCCGCCTTGTTCATCAGAACAATGCCGAACCCGGAGGAACCCGTGAAGCCCGAGAGCCAGGCCAGCCGTTCCTCGCTCGCAGGGAGATATTCGTTCTGGTGCTCGTCCGCCCGCGCCACCAGATAGCCGTCAAGCTTGCGCTCTTTTAGCAGGGTTCTGAGCGCCTTGAGTCGCTGGGGTCCGGATTTGCCTTCGGATTTCTCGCGGAAGGACTGAAACTGTGCGGTCAACATCCCGCAAAATTAGGACCGCTTGCGCCGGGTGTCGAGAGTTTCATCACCGGCGTGCCGCGACATAATGCAATTGCCTGTTTGTAATGCATAAATTGCATATTATGACCAAATTATTTAAATTGCCATGCGAAAAATGCATTCCTGCGAGTCGAACTCTGGTCTACCGCACTGCAACATAAGCACCCATCTTCATCATATAAAAAAAAGGAAACGCAGGGCTCCTTTTGTCATTCAACCCTAGGAGATCACCCCATGGCCACTCTTGCTCTCAATACAAGCACCTTCGCTGAAACCACTGGTGAAGCCGTTACGACCAATCCGTCATTCTTCGGTCGGCTCCTGCAGGCGATGATGGAATCGCGCCAACGCCAGGCCGACGTTGAAGTTCGCCGCGCCATGGCGCTGTATGGCGAGCCGAAGGACCGGCTGGATTACGCCATGCTGCCTTTCGCAGGCGAATGATCCGCCCGCATCATATCTTTTCCCCAAGGAGAAACCCATGATCTATTTTTTGATCGCCTTCGTCGCCAATATCCTCGAAATCATCAACGATTCGCGCAAGCTGCGCTCTGACATGAATCGCAAGCACGGCTGGATGGCTGAGTAAGCGACGACAACCCCAGCGAATTCAGTCGATGAGATTCAGGAGCGGCCTTGCGGCTGCTCCTTTTCGTCTGAGGATCAGCGCGGCCCACCCCTCTATGTCGATCCGCTCCATGAGGGCGAAACCTTGTCCACGGTAGGCCGTCAGAACACCGGCAACATCCTTCGCCAGCAGTCCGGACAGAATCAGCCGCGCATCAGATGTTGCGACCCGCGCCAGCGAAGGCGCCAGAAGCCGGAGTGGTTTTGCCAGAATATTTGCGAAAATCAGATCATACGGCGCGCGATCCATCAGATCCTTGTGTACCACGCCCACAGCAGTCACGGGCCTGACATAGGCTCCTGCGCGGTTGGCAATCGCGTTCTGGCGCGAGGTCGCAGTCGAAACCGGATCGATATCACCGGCAGCCACGGGCCGTTTCAGTGCGCGTGCTGCCGCGATGGCGAGAACGCCGGTTCCCGTGCCGACATCCAGCACATTGCGCGGAGGCTTGCGCTTCAATTCCCGGTCGAGAAATTCCAGACAGCCCCGCGTGGTGCCGTGATGGCCGGTCCCGAAGGCCAGCGCCGCTTCGATTTCGATCGCGATGTCATTGGCGCGGATGGCCGGACGGTCATGGCTGCCGTGAACAAGAAAGCGCCCGGCGCGCACCGGCTTCAATCCGTCGAGTGAGGCTGCAATCCAGTCCTTGGCCGCGATGCGGTCGAAACTGGCCTTTGCGGCAAGCGGTATGCCTGCCCCATCGCCCAGCGCCACGATGATCAGGTCGCGGATCAGCGCGGGATCAGGCTCTGTCGTGAAGAACACCTCCACGAGCCAATGCGTTTCATCTGCTGATTCGAATGCGGCCACGGCATTTTCATCCGCATCCAGCATCTCACCAAGCTGGCTCGCCAGCTTCATCGCAGTCGCCATATCGGTCGGCAGCCGCATCACATGGGTGGTATTGGAGGGAATGAGACCTTCGCGCATGCGGAGCGCTGTAGCAGCAAGCGGCAGGGACCGCTACGGTCTGAATCAGCCGATCTTGATCACGGCGTTGCGGCGGCAACCTGCTTGCCCGGCGCGGTCACCTCGGCTTCGCCCGAGATGACAACCTCGTTGAAGCCGAAGAAGCGGCCCACCACGAGTTGCACCGTGGCGTCATAGGTCACAAGCGCTGTGTTGCCGCGGCCGCTCTGCGTCACGCTGACGTCGATGTCATCCATCGACACTTCGCTGTCGGTCCAGACAGTCTTGGCGAATCGCTTCTGGCAGATGTTCTGGCGCTCGGCGGGACGTGTTGCGGCGGCTGCTTCGAAAGCAGCCACATAAGCCACGCGATCAAGGGAATCACGCACGGAATTGATGCGGTTCATGTCGAGAAGAATGCCGCCGGCCAGAAGCAGCGCAACGGTGGCCGCGAGCAAACCCTTCACGCCTCTTGCCCCGGTCTCCGGGACAGAGCCTTCCAATTCCCTGTCAGCCACGTCAAACCCCTTCAAACCCGGCATCGGTCATTGCCGGTGCTTCTATTGGTTCATGGGTGAATTGAGACTGAACGGAGCCGTCAGGTCAATGGCAGGAACGCGTATTGCCTGAGTTCCGAACGGGTTCAGTTAATGTCGTGCGCTTTTGCAGGCATTGCGACGCCTGCACCCAGCATATCGGGCTGTGGCAGAGCGGCATGTGCGGCTTTCATGATCGCCAGATTGGCCAGGATCTCGGTCGGGAACGGCGCGGCACGCCGAGTCGTCATATCCACATTGACCGACAGGTTCTCGCAGGCCGCCGCCAGCCATCCGTCAACGGCGTGACGGATTTCCATCACGTAGTGCAGCCGCTTGTCATCGAAATCGACGAGCTGGAGTGTGACGCGCACCGGATTGTCCAGCGTTAACTCGCGACGATAGCGGATCCGGCTTTCGACCAGAAAGAATGAGTGGTTGTGGTCTCTGATGTAATCCGGCCCCATGCCGCAAAGTCCGAACGCCTCATCCACAGCCCGGTCGAACAGCACATTGTAATAGGCCATGTTCAGATGGCCGTTGTAGTCGATCCAGTCCTTCTCTATTTCCATCCGGGACGAGACGAAGGGGGCGAAGAACAGGGCTGGCGCTTCAGGTGTGGTGAGAAACGATTCCGGCACTGAGCTCATCAGCATAATGCCCTCCCTGAAGGCGGATCGGTCATATCCTCTTGGAAGAAGAACGACTTCTCGGAAACCTTGTTCTCGCTGGTTGAAGGCACAGTATGGAATTCTTGTGACAGAATCCTGAATGCGCCATACAAAAGGTCAGCTTCCTGGATGCCTTGGATAAATTACGGGCTGGTTTTGTGAATGGATCAGCATCCAGCGGAGACTAATGAGGAAAAGCCGCCATGAATGCGTATTCGAAGCCCGAAGCAGCCCGCCCGCCTCCAGAAAACATCGCGGCAGTCATCGCGGAACTGACAAAGGGCTACGGCAACCGCTGCGTCACGTCGCAATCCGTGCGCGAGCAGCACGCCAACACACTGACCTGGACCGAAAACCAGCCGCCGGACGCCGTTGTCTACCCCATGACGACGGAAGAGGTGGTCGGCATCGTCAAGCTTTGCGCTGCCCACAAGGTTCCGATCATCGCTTTCGGAACAGGATCGTCCTTCGAGGGGCACGTGAATGCGCCACATGGCGGAATTTCCGTCGATACCTCCATGATGAAGGCGATCAAGGAGGTGCATGCGGAGGATCTGGATTGCATCATCGAGCCCGGCGTCACGCGCAAGCAGCTCAATGAATATCTGCGCGATCAAGGGTTGTTCTTCCCCATTGATCCCGGTGCAGATGCCTCGATCGGCGGCATGACCGCGACGCGGGCGTCCGGCACGAACGCAGTGCGCTACGGCACGATGAAAGACAACGTTATTGCGTTGAAAGCCGTGCTCGCCAATGGCGATATCATCACCACCGCAAGGCGCGCCAAGAAGACATCGGCGGGTTATGACCTGACGCGGCTTTTCGTGGGTTCGGAAGGCACGCTTGGGATCATCACCGAGATCACCCTGAAACTGCAGGGCATTCCCGAGGCGATATCGGCGGCGACTTGTTCCTTCTCGACGGTCAAAGCTGCTTGTGACACTGCAATCCTGACGATCCAGAGCGGTATTCCAATCGCGCGTGTCGAGTTGCTGGATACGATGGCGATCAGGGCAACCAACATGTATTCCAAGCTTGCCCTGCCCGAAAGCCCGATGCTGCTGGTCGAGTTCCATGGCAGCGAATCCTCCGTCAAGGAGCAGGCCGAGCGTTTCGGCGAGATTGCGGAGACTTTCGGCAGTTCCAATTTCCAGTGGACCACCAAACCGGAGGAGCGGACCAGACTCTGGCAGGCGCGGCACGATTCCTACTGGGCATCCATGGCGTTGCGGCCCGGGGCCAAGGGCATTTCCACCGATGTCTGCGTGCCGATCTCGCGTCTCGCGGAATGCGTGGAGGAGTCGATCAAGGATCTGGAGACAACAGGCTTGCTGGGGCCGATCGTCGGCCATGTCGGCGATGGCAATTTCCATGTCTTGCCGCTGATCGACATGGACTCTCCGGAAGAGATCGAGAAGGGCAAGGCCTATGTCGGCCGGCTTGTGGAGCGGGCTCTGGCCATGGGCGGAACGTGCACGGGCGAACATGGCGTGGGACAGGGCAAGATGAAATACCTGGAGAAAGAACTTGGTGCCGAAACGCTGAACACGATGCGCCTGATCAAGCGCGCGCTTGACCCGGACAATATCATGAACCCTGGCAAGATCGTCGCGGTTTGAGCATAGCCTTAGCGGTCGTGTTTCCAACGCAATGCTGCGATATCGGCAGGACGACGAATCGTAACGGGAATGGCGCAATGCAGCAGGCATATTCGAGCGGAGGAAGGCGCGTTGCGTGATCTGCTGACAGGCCTCGCGATACTGCTTCTGACGTGCCTGACCGGGGCGCTGATCGCCCCGCATTTTATCGACTGGGACAGCCGCCGCGCCATGATCTCGGCGGAACTCTCCAGCGTATTGGGCCAGACTGTCACGATCAATGGCCCGATCAGCGTGGAAGTGCTGCCGACACCCACCCTGAAGCTGGCCCATATCAATCTGGGTGAGGGCGGTAATATTCAGGGCAGCGTCGGGCGGTTCCGCCTGCGCATAGCTGTTCCGCCGTTGCTGCGCGGGGAAATCCGCATCACGCAGGCGCTGTTGCAGAGTGCTGACCTGACAATCAATCCTGCAACCGGAGTATCGAAAAACCTGTCGCCTGCCACTGGTGTCTGGACTTCCGTAGGTTTCGACAAATTGCTGATCCAGGACTCGCGCCTCAGCCTTGCCCGCCCTAACGGTGAAGAACCGCTGCGGGCCGAACGGATGGACGGGCAGATCGAGGCAGCATCGCTGCTCGGGCCCTTCCGCGGCTCCATCGGCTTTGATCTACAGGGCGGGCGGCGCTCCCTGCGGTTTTCGACAGGTCGTGTCGAGGGCAATGCTATCCGGCTGAAAGCGCTGCTGGAGCATGAACTGGTTGCTGCCCGCACTGAATACGATGGGCTTTTGCGCTACGATAATGGCGCATTGGGCGGCGAGGGAGCCTTGGCCGCCAGCGGCAATGCCGCGATTCCCGCCGGAGATGGCACGGGTCACGTGATCTGGCGTCTCGCCGCCAAGGTGAAGGGCTCCGGCCCAGCAGCGGCACTCGACAACATCGAACTGGTGCTGGGTAACACCGAGCGCCAGACCATTTTCACCGGCAATGGCGATATCGATCTTTCGCGCGCCAGCCCGGCGAAGATCATTCTCTCGACGCGACAGATCGATCTGGACCGGTTGCTGGGTGGCGAGGACAGCAAGCTGACGCAGAGCCCGGAAAAGCTCTTGCGCGCCATGGTTTCATCCGCCGGCCCGTCGGAACAGCGCCTGGCAATCTTGGGCGATCTCGATGTCACTGTGGGCTCCCTGCTAGTTGGCGGTGATGTGATCATTGGTCCAAGGCTGGTGCTGCATGCAGAAGCCGGGCGCATCGGCCTGCGGCATATCTCGGGTGAGTTGCCTGGGCGGACCCAGATCAGACTGGAGAACGGAGTGGAGACATTCAGCGATACGCTTGCCGGAAATCTGTCACTTGAGAGCCGTGATCTCGCCAAGCTCTCGGCATGGTACCATAGCGTGCCACCCCGCCCCGTCGGACTGCG
>CAXTUM010000155.1:0-6365 GCA_964247205.1 uncultured Beijerinckiaceae bacterium | reverse complement strand
CGATGCTCCGGGAAAAGGCCGATGCGCAGGCCTCCACCCTGTCCGGCGGGCAGCAGAAGCTGCTCGAGATCGCGCGCGGCCTGTTGCTGAAGCCCAAGCTCATGCTGATCGACGAGCCGTCCATCGGCCTCTCGCCGCTGATGGTCCAGGAAGTCTTTTCGATCATGACCGGGCTGCGCGATGCCGGTGTCTCGATCCTGCTGATAGAGCAGAATGCCAAGCAGGCATTGCAGATGTCGGACCAGGCTCTGGTGCTCGAGCAGGGGCAGACACGCATCGAGGACACGGCGGCGAATGTCCTGGCCGATCCGCGCGTGGCGCAACTGTTCCTCGGCGGCGGCATGCAGGTGCCCAATGCTTGAGGCGCTGAACGGAGCGACGCGGCTGTTTCCGCTGGTGGGCGATCCTGTCGGACAGGTGAAATCCCCCAACGGCGTGACCCGTGCCTTCGAGGCACGCGGCGCGGATGCTATCTGCGTCGCAATGCAGGTGAGCCCTGCCGACTTCAGCAACTACATCGCGGCGATGCGCTCCACGCGGAACGTGGACGGCATCATCATCACTGTGCCGCACAAGTTCGCGGCCTATGAGGCGTGTGACAGCGTCACCGAGCGGGCTGGCTTCCTGCGCACGGTCAACGTCATCCGCCGATCTGCCGATGGCCATCTGCATGGTGACATGTTCGACGGCCTTGGTTTCGTTGAGGCCTGCAGGGAGAACGGTTGCGTCTTCACCGGCAAGCGCGCGCTGCTCGTCGGCACAGGCGGCGCGGGCACGGCGATTGCCCATTCAGTGGCTACGGCTGGCGTCGCCAGCCTCGCCCTCGCCGACATTGATACGGCGCGCCGCGATGATCTCGTGCAGCGCCTCGTCGCAGCGGGCTTCCCTGTCCGCGCCTCTGACAACGATGCGTCAAACCACGATATCGTGCTGAACGCCACGCCGCTTGGTATGCGCGAGAGCGATCCACTGCCCATCCGCGCCGGAACCTTGCGCGCGGGCCAGTTTGTCGGCGATGTTGTGACCAAGCCCGAGCTTCCACCACTGATCGTGGAGGCCCGCGCGCTGGGGCTTGCAACCAGCAACGGCGGCGCGATGTTCGGAAAGGTGCGCGATCTGCTCGTCGATTTCCTGCTGGAGCCAGACCCGCCGACCGGCAGGTCCGCCAGAGCGGCATGATCCGCGATCTTTCCACTGTCGCGGACACCTATGACGTTATCGTCGTGGGTGCCGGTGCAGCGGGCATGGCGGCAGCGCTCTTCGCGGCCATCGAGAACCGCAAGGTGCTGCTTGTGGAGCGGACAGATTATCTTGGCGGTACATCTGCTTTGTCCGCTGCCACGACATGGATTCCCAATTCCGACCATGCATCCGAAGTCCCGGGGGACGATAGCCCAGAGGCTGCTGAAACCTTCCTGACAGGAGTCGTCGGCAATTATGGCGACCACGCCATGCTGCGGGCGTTTCTGGAAGCGGGGCCCGCCGCGATCCGATTGCTGGAAGCACAATCCGAAGTGAAGTTCCGGCCCTATGCGACGCATCCGGATTACGAACAACAGTTCGAAGGGGCGACGCTGCGCGGACGGGCGCTTGAGCCCCTGCCTTTCGATGGAAGGCTGCTGGGCGCTCATCTGGATCGCATCCGTCCGCCCATCCCGGAATTCACGATCTTCGGCGGCATGATGGTGGACCGCACGGATATCAACCATCTGCTCAAACTCAAGCAGGAGTGGACCTCGTTCCGGCATGCGTACCGTGTGCTCGCGCGCTATGGAGCTGATCGCCTCTATGGCCGCAAGCGCGGCTCGCGGCTGGTGATGGGCAATGCGCTGATCGGCCGGATGCTGAAATCGCTGCTGGACCGGGATGCCGATATCGTGCTGGCCACGGAAACAACCGGCCTGATCACACTGGATGGCACGGTGACAGGACTGACACTGAGCAGCAACGGAATATCCCGCGCTATCACGGCAAAGTCCGGCGTCGTGCTGGCCGCCGGAGGCTTCAACCGTCACCCGCAGCGTCGTGATGCCATGCTGCCGGTTGATGCCGCGCGCCATAGCCCTGCAGCACCTGGCCACACCGGCGCGATGCAGGACCACGCCCTGGCGCTGGGTGCGCGCTTTGGCGAAGGTGGCCTGGACAACGCCTTCTGGGCGCCAGTTTCCATCCGCACACGCGCCGACGGCTCCACCGCCGTGTTTCCCCATTTTGTCATGGACCGCTCGAAGCCCGGTACGATCTGCGTCAATCAGCAGGGCCAGCGCTTCACCAACGAGAGCGCCTCCTACCACCTCTTCGCCCGCGCCATGATCGACGCGCACAAGACCATGCCTACGATCCCCGCCGTGATCATCGCTGACGCCCCGGCCCTGAGGAGATATGGCCTCGGCATGGTGCGCATGGGAACGAAGAACATCACGCCCTATCTCGCCGACGGTTATCTTGTGGAGGCGGCGACACTAGAAGCACTTGGCGACAAACTCGGCATTGACGGCAAAAGGCTGCAAGCGACCGTGACGCGCTTCAACAATTTTTCCGCCAGTGGCGTTGATCCGGATTTCGGACGCGGCACGACGGCTTATCACCGCGTCAATGGTGATGCCACCTTCCCAGGTCCCAACCCGACTTTGGGCCGGATCGAGACCGGGCCGTTCTACGCCGTGCGCCTGTGGCCCGGCGATATCGGCGCGGCTACGGGTCTTGTGATCAGCCCGGATGCGCAGGTGCTGGGCGACAAGGATATCCCGATTCCGGGTCTCTATGCCTGCGGAAACGAAGCCCACTCTATCATGGGCGGCACCTATCCCGGTCCCGGCATTACCATCGGTCCGGCCATCACCTTCGCATACCGTGCGATCCGCCACGCACTGGCAAAACCGCATCAACAGGCACTGGATGACAGATGATCTGACCTGCGATCTCGTGATTGTCGGCTCAGGCGCTGCGGGCCTGTCCGCAGCCGTGACAGCGGCGCATCTGGGGCTGGACGTCATTGTTATAGAAAAGGACAGGCATCTCGGCGGCACCAGTGCATGGTCGGGCGGATGGCTCTGGGTTCCGCGCAATCCGCTGGCGATAGCGGCAGGCATTGTCGAGGATATTGAGACGCCGCTGGCGTATCTGCGCGCGGAACTGGACGAGAGCTTCGATGAGCCGCTGGCAAGGCGCTATCTCACCGAGGCCCCGCGCATGATCGGTTTCATGCAGGATAACACAGCGCTGGACTTCATCGATGGCAATTCAATCCCCGATTTCCACGATGCCTCCGAAGGCGCCGCCAACGGCGGACGTTCCGTCTGTGCTGCGCCATATGACGGCCGCAGGCTCGGCAAGCGGCTTACCGATCTCAAGCCGCCGCTTGAGCTGATCGCGCCCTTCGGCATGGGCATTGCGGCTGGTGCTGACCTGCGCCATTTCTTCAGCGCTACACGGACATGGACATCCTTCTGGCATGTATCGAAACGTGTTCTCCGCCATATCGCAGATCTGGCGCTCTACGGCAGGGGCATGCAGCTGGTGGCCGGCAATGCGCTGGTGGCGCGGCTTCTCAAGTCGGCAGATGACAGCGGCGTGCGCATCCTGATTGCCACTCCGGCGCAGGAACTCACCCGCGATGCCAATGGCGGCGTCACGGGCCTGATCACCCGCGATGGCCTGAAGATCACGGCACGGCGCGGCGTTGTTCTGGCCGCTGGCGGCTTTCCCCATGATGCGATGCGCAAGGCGGCGATGTTTCCGCATGCTCCGACGGGAAGTGAGCATATGTCCGCCGCATCACGCAGCAACACAGGGGATGGCCTGCGGCTGGGCGAGGCAGTCGGCGGCAGGGTGCGGCAGGATCTCTCCAATGCCGGAGCCTGGGCACCGGTCTCGCTCGCTCCTGAAGCCGATGGCACGGCTGGCCACTTTCCGCATCTGGCCGAACGCGCCAAGCCCGGCCTGATCATGGTGCTCGGGAATGGCCGGCGCTTTGGCAACGAGGCGGATTCCTATCATGACCTGATGCAGGCGCTCTTTGCCGCCACACCACCGGGCGAGACACCGGCATGCTGGATGATCGTTGATCATGCTTTCCAGCGCCGCTATGGGCTGGGCCGATCAAGGCCCCGCCCCTTTCCGCTGCGTCACTGGCTTGCCAACGGCTATCTCAAGCGAAGCCAGACCGTCACTGGACTGGCCACAGCATGCGGCATTGACCCGGCGGGGCTGGAAGCCACAGTCGCCCGCGTCAATGCTGATGCCGCAACGGGACAGGACAGTGTCTGCGGGCGTGGTTCCAGTGCCTACAACCGCATCCAGGGTGATCCCGGGCATAAACCTAACCCCTGCGTCCGCGTGATGGGCCCCGGACCATTCTATGCCGTGCGGATCGTGCCGGGTAGCTTGGGTACATTTGCGGGCCTCGACACGGACATGGACGCCCGCGTTCTCGATTCCGGCGGTCAACCCGTGCCTGGCCTCTATGCCGTCGGCAATGACATGGCGAGCATCATGCGCGGGCGCTATCCCGCCGGCGGCATCACGCTCGGGCCTGCCATGACCTTCGGATATATCGCAGCGCATCACGCTGCAGGCGTTCCCCTCGACAACAATCACACCGGAGAGCCCCATTCCTCTTCGCATCCCAGGCAATGACAGGCGATGACCCGCTCTTTCTCACTGGCTTATCTGACGGCGGCGCCGCTCTCACCGCCAGATGCTATCACCCTTGCCGCAAAGCTGGGCTACCGGCATGTGGGGCTGCGGATATTGCCCGCAGTGCCTGGCGGAGATTTCTCGCCGCTGATGGAAGACAAGACCCTGATGCGGCAGACGCTGGCGCGGGTGGCGGACACCGGCGTCACGGTCTTCGATGTCGAGATCATCCGCGTCAACGAGACGTTCAAGGTGGAGGAAACGCAGCGCTTTCTGGAGACTTGCGCCGCGCTTGGTGCGAAAGCCATCCTCATCGCGGGGGATGATCCCGATGAGGCCCGGCTGACCGCCAGCTTCGGCGCGTTCTGCGATGCAGCAGCGCCTTTCGGGCTGACCGCCAATCTGGAATTCATGCCTTGGACAAAAGTGCCGGATTGCAAAACCGCGCGCCGCATTGTGGAAGCTGCCGCCCGCCCCAACGGCGGCATTCTGGTCGATTCAATCCATGCTGCGCGGTCCGACACTAGTCTGACCGATATCGCAGCGCTCCCGCCAACCATGCTGAACTATGTCCAGATCTGCGATGCCCCGGCTGAAGTTCCAGCCACGACTGAAGGGCTCATTCATACGGCCCGCTGCGCCCGCCTCCTGCCAGGCAAAGGCGGTATTGATCTGCGGTCGATGTTCAAGGTGCTGCCTGCTGATCTGCCGGTCAGCATCGAATTGCCCAATGATGAACTCAAGTCCGCCATGGGCGTGGAGGAATGGTCGCGGCAGGCCATCGCGGCGGCACGGGCCGTTCTGCAGGACTGATCGCCTCAGACGGCTGCGTTTGTGTTGAGATAGATCGCGTAGAGCGAGGTCTGCCCGCAGATATAGAGCCGGTTGCGCTTCACCCCGCCAAAGCAGACATTGCCGACAATCTCGCCCACCGGAATGGTGCCGATATGCACGCTGTCCGGCGCATAGCAGAAGACGTCACGCCCCGCCGAGGTCCAGATATTGCCGCTTTGATCAACCCGGAAGCCATCGAAAAAACCTTCCGGGCAAGTCGCGAATAAATTGGGCTTGCCAAGCGAGGCGCCATTTTTACTGACCGGGTAAGCATGGATCGTTACCGGCAGGCCAGGCACATGGGATGCACCCGTATCCGCGACGTAGAGCAGGCTTTCGTCCGGCGAGAAGGCGAGGCCGTTGGGCTTGATGCGGTCCCGGATGACGATGGTGACCCTGCCGGTTTTCGCGTCAAGCCGGTAGACAAATGATCCGCCGGTCTCTGACACCGCCCGCTCCCCCTCGTAATCGCTGTCGATGCCGTAGGTCGGATCGCTGAACCAGACGCTGCCGTCGGATCGCACCAGCTCTTCCATGAAAAGGCCACGGCGCACGGCGGCGAACATCAGCGGTTTCATGTTGATGTCCTTGCTTGCCGTCACCAGCAGCGGCGCATCAGCGCAAAAGAAATACGACACCGGCGCGTCCGATACCGAAATCAAGATCGGCAACATCATGCCCTACAGCGGACCTGCTTCCGCCTATGGCGTGATCGGCAAGACCGAGGCCGCCTACTTCAAGAAGATCAACGATGCCGGCGGCATCAACGGCCGCAAGATCAACTTCGTCAGCTATGACGATACCTACTCACCGCCGAAGACGGTCGAGCAGGTCCGCAAGCTGGTCGAGAGCGACGAGGTCTTGTTCATCTTCAATCCGCTGGGGACGCCGCC
>CAXTUM010000154.1:0-6461 GCA_964247205.1 uncultured Beijerinckiaceae bacterium | reverse complement strand
TCCATCTGCTCGGCGTGGCTTGCCAGAACCTGGGCTTGCTCGGTGGGCAGGTACCCCGAGCGCGAGCGTTCGAACAGGCGCTGCCCCATCCCGCGCTCGATGCGCTGCACCGAGCGGAAGATGGTCGAAGGGTCCACGCCCAGCCGCTCGCCGGCACCGGCGAGCGTTCCCGCGCGCACCAGCGACAGGATGGTCTCGAGATCCATGGCGTTCAGCCGGTATTGCGTTCGCGCATTCATGGTTTGCAGCTGTGCCTATTTTCATTGCGCATTCGCAATCCTAGACTTCTTCCATCGTCAACTCAACGGAGAACTGCAATGAATCAATCGAGTGTCAACAATCCCGGCCGATATGGCGTGGCCCTGCTGCGGGTGAGCCTTGGCATCATGTGGGTGGCGCATGCCTCGCTGAAGTGGTTTGTCTTCACGCTGCCCGGCACGGCGAAGTTCTTTGAAAGCGTCGGTGTGCCGGGTTTCCTGGCCTACCCGGTCTTCGCTGCCGAGCTCTTGGGCGGCCTGGCCCTCGTGTTCGGGATCTACGCGCGCCAGGCATCCCTGGCGCTTGTGCCGATCATGGCTGTGGCCGCATGGGTGCACCTGCCGAACGGCTGGGCCCACACCAGCCCCGGCGGCGGCTGGGAGTACCCGGTCTTCCTGATCGTCGTGTCGATGGCAGTATGGCTGCTGGACGATGGCGCGTTCGTGATCCGACGCACTGAGCTGCTGGCACCTGCGCTCCGGGGGAGCGCATCATGACCCCGCCACTCACGCTGGTCAGCCACGCGCTGTGCCCTTACGTGCAAAGAGCCGCGATCGTGCTGATGGAAAAGGGGATCGCGTTCGAGCGCAGGGACGTGGACCTGAAGAACAAGCCGCAGTGGTTTGTCGAGATCTCGCCACTGGGCAAGACACCGGTGCTCAAGGTCGGTGACGATGCCATCTTCGAATCCGCCGTCATCTGCGAGTTCCTCGACGAAACGCACGCCCCGCGCCTGCACCCTGCGCAAGCGCTGGAGCGGGCACATCACCGGTCGTGGATGGAGTTCGGATCGGCCCTGCTGAACACGATCGGGGCGTTCTACAACGCTGGCGACGCAGCGGCACTCGCCGCGCGGGCGATTGAGATCCGCTCACGCCTTGCTCAACTTGAGTCCGCTCTGGGTTCGGGGCCGTACTTTGCAGGGCAGGCGTTCAGCATCGTCGATGCGGTGTTCGGGCCGGTCTTTCGATACTTCGACGTGTTCGAGACCATCGAGGATTTCGGGTTCTTCGACCGACTAGACAAGATCGCCGCGTGGCGCGATACGCTCTCACGACGCGACTCAGTCAGGCAAGCGGTCCGTCCGGACTACCCCGAACTGTTGAAGCAATTCCTTCTCGACCGCCGATCCGAGTTGTCGAACCGGATGGCGACGGCAGCTGCGACGTAATCACATCGACGCGTCTTGCCGATTTGCACCGATCGGGCCTCGCTGCTCGTCGAGTCGAGGCTGTCGCGTCAACGGCCGTGCCTATTGGGGAGTGCGGCCCTTGGCCTCCTTGGCTAGGACGATGATGTAGCTCGCGCGTTCGAGCAGAGTAGCCCGCGTACACGAATGGCAAGTCGAAGCGATTCTTGAGGGCATCCCTGCTGATGCCGATGTCTGCATTCGAAACGCCGGGCGCATAGACCATCTAGTGAGGCGGAAGGGATCTACTGCTGATTGCCTGCGCTTTCGGATCGATTTGCAGGTCGCCTTTAGAACATGTATGCGATGCCAGCTTTATGCGGACTTGAGTACCGAGCCTGGCGCGCTGCTCAGTTGCCTGCCACTTGTATGGTGACCGACGGTGCAGAGGACTCCAAGCCAAGTCCCTCGGCGGGCGCCGGCTGTGCGATTGCGATGCTCTTGCCAGCCCCACTCCGGGCCTCGGCAAGCAGTTGCCGGATCACCTGCTCCGATTTTTCATACTCGCCTTCTCCAAAGTGGTGAAACCGTATCCTGCCCTGGGCGTCAACGAAGTAGTTGGCCGGCCAATACTGGTTGGAGAACGCGCGCCAGATCGCGAAGTCGTTGTCGATCGCAATCGGGAACGTGAGACCGAGATCGGCAACTGCACGCTTCACGTTGTCTGCCTTGCGTTCGAATGCGAATTCCGGCGCATGCACGCCGATGACAACCAAGCCCTGGTCCTTGTACTTCTCGGCCCAGGCTCGCACATGAGGAATCGCGCGTTGGCAGTTGATGCAAGCGAAGGTCCAAAAGTCGATGAGCACGACCTTGCCGCGAAGCGATTGTGTCGTCAGTGGTGATGAGTTCAACCAAGCCGTGGCGCCCGAGAGTTCGGGCACTTGGCCTTCAACGGGAAGAACCAATTCCGGCGTGGTTGCGATGGCGGTTTCGATCAGGCCGGTCTTCATGAGCACAGCGGAATTTGACGCCGGCCGGCCGTCGCTTGGACTCTCCGATACGGAGGCAGGATGGGGCTGAAAACCCTCGAGCAAGTCCTGCTCAAGTGAACTGCCGGCACCAGGGGACAGTCGCGCCAGCAGACCCGTGTCCAGCCCCAGCCCAACCGCGGTCACACCAGCAAATACGGCGACGCCGAGACCCCGGCGCAACCATTCGCCGACACCGAGCGAGCGTTTCATCGCCACGAAGACGCGACCGCCGACCCACAACGCCAGCGCGAGTGACGTTGCAGCGCCGGCCGCATAGGCCAGCAACAAAAGAGACGTTCGCGCACTGGCACCTTGCAGGGCCGCCGTCGTCAGCACGAGGCCCAGAATCGGTCCGGCGCACGGCGCCCACAGGAGACCCGTGGCAACGCCAAGGATGAAGGAGGGCAACACCGATCGGCCCGTGGTATTCGCATCGCGTTGAGCGGCTTCGGCGAGACGCGCACCGATCACCACGAGCGGCCGAGTCACTCGCTCCGCGAGCGTGGGAGTCAGCAGCGCGATGCCCATGACGGCGAGCAGTGCAAGTGCTGCAGTGCGCCCGATGTCGTTGGCTTCGGCCGCCCAGGCACCGCCGACCGTCGCGAGCGTGGCGACCGCCGCGAAGCTCAACGCCATCCCCGCGAGAAGGGGCAAGCCACTGCGGACGAAGGGCTGGTCCACCCGCGCGAACACGAAGGGGATGACCGGCAGGATGCAGGGCGCCAGGATGGTCAGGGCCCCGGCCAGATACGACAGGATGAACAACGTCATGACATTTCTCGATACTCGGTTTGCCAGGCGGCAGGCCTCTGACTTCTCGCAGCCATTGACCCGCAGCAGCGCGGCGCGACTACTTCTTCATCGCATCCGGCGCCATGGCGTCCTTCGCCATCGCATCGGGCTTCATGGCGTCGTGAGCCATCGCGTCCTTCTTCATCGCATCCTTCGGCGCGGCGTCCTTCTTCATGGCGTCCTTCGCCATGGCATCAGGCTTCATCGCGTCGTGAGCCATTGCGCCCTTCTTCATCGCGTCCTTCGGCGCGGCGTCCTTCTTCATGGCGTCTTTTGCCATGGCATCGGGCTTCATCGCGTCCTTCGGTGCGCTGTCCTTCTTCATGGCGTCCTTTGCCATCGCGTCGGGCTTCATGGCGTCCTTGGTCATGGCGTCCTGGCCGAACGCGTGAACCGCGGCCATCGACAGACAGGCGGAGAGCAGGGTTGCGGTGATCTTGTTCATGATGACTTCCTTGAGAAAGTGAGTGGGGTGAATGGCAGAGGTGCCGAAGTGTCAGAGCGGATGAGCGGACTCAGCTGCCTCCGAACCAGTTGTAGCCCTGGTCTTCCCAGTAGCCGCCGGGGTAGGTGTTGGTGACGTAGATCGCCCGGATGTGTTTTGGATTCTTGTAGCCCAGCTTGGTGGGCATGCGCAGCTTCAGCGGGTAGCCGTTTCTCGGCAACAGCGCCTTCCCGTCGTAGGTAAGCGACAGGTTCGTCTGCGGGTGCAGCGCGGTGGCCATGTCGATGCTGGTGTAGTAGTCGTCCGCGCACTTGAAGCCCACGTACTTCGCATCCAGGTCGGCGCCGACGCGCTTCAGGAAATGTGCGAAGGGCACGCCACCCCATTTGCCGATGGCGCTCCATCCCTCGACGCAGATGTGCCGAGTCACCAGTTCCTGCTGCGGCATGGCGCGCAGATCGTCCAGCGTCCATTGGCGCTTGTCGGCCACCAGCCCGGTGACTTCGAGTCGCCACGTGTCGCCATCGACGACGCGGACTTCGTTCTCACCGTAGTACGCGTTGAACGGAAACGGGCGCATCACCATCGAGTCCGGGTAGGTGGGCGCGAACCGGTTCGGATCGAACAGCGCACCCTGCGCACGATCGTTCAGGCGAGAGATGCTCGCCAGCGCGGTGTCGACGCTGTTGCCATCCGTGAGATTGCAGCCGCTGAGCATGGCCACGCCACCGAGGGTCAGTGTGCGCTGCAGGAATGCGCGACGCGCGGGCTGCTCGATTCGGCGCGACAGAATCTTCAGCGCGTCCTTGACGGTGGTATCGCCATCGACGGTCATGACGATGGATCGTTTGGTGATGTTCATGAGAGTCTCCTTCAGCGGCCGCGAAGCATCGTGAGCAGGGTTCGTGGCACCAGTGCCACCATCAGTACATGGCCGACCACGAAAGCCACGAGCGTTGCCATGGCGAAGAAGTGCACGCGTCGTGCGCCCTCGTAGCCGCCCATCAATTCGCGCAATAACGGGAACTGCACTGACTTCCAGAGCACCAGACCCGACAGCACCAACAGCACCAGGTCAACGATGGCGGTGAGGTAGGCCAGGCGTTGCAAGCCGTTGTAGTGCCGAGGGTCAGCATGCGAGAGTCGGCCACGCAGTGCGTCACGCAAGTCATGCCAGACACCGGCCGCCGTGATCGGGAAGAACTTGCGTTTGAGCCGGCCGCTCAATACGTTCAGGGTCAGGTAGACAAGGCCGTTGAAGGCCAGCAGCCACATCCCGGCGAAGTGCCATTGCAGTGCGCCACCCAGCCAGCCGCCCAGTGTCATTTCGCCCGGGAAGCGCATCGCATAGACCGGTGAGGCGTTGTAGATGCGCCAGCCACTGGTCACCATCAGCACCACGGCGATCGCGTTGAGCCAGTGCGTCGCGCGCAACCACAGCGGGTGAACCGGCGCCGCTCGGTCTTTCCTCGGCGACGGAAGCGGTTCGACCGCCGAGGCTGGGGACTTGGCAGGCTCGATAGTGATGGTGCTGATGCGACTCATGAGGAACTCCTTGTTGGTCGGTCGGATGCGGGAGCAGGTTCTTTCAATGCGTTCGCAGCGCGTTGATGGACTCTCGTCGATTGGGCTAGGACTTGGAATCGCCTCGCAGCCCAAGACACCATTCCGTGCAGAGGAACAGTTCGACGGCCTGCAGCGGAGGCAATCACGTCAACTCCTCTTGGAGTGGAGGTTGGTCAAGTCAAGCCGCGAGGCGCGCGTTCTGCGGAAACAGAACCTTCAACGCGTCTGCGTCGAAATCTGCCTTGTAGGACTGGCGGTCCTTCAGTGCTTCTGCGCGTTGTGCTGCCGGGCGGGCGTTGACCTCGTCGAACCAGCGTTTGACGTTCGGCAGCTTTTCGAACGCTTCGGCACCCAGAGCGAAAGGAATCACGCGAGCCCACCCCCATACCGCCATGTCGACCACCGTGTAGTCGTCACCGAGCATGTAGCGGTGCTCTGCCAGTTGGCCGTCGATGAGGTGCCAGTGACGCCATGCTTCGAAGTCGAAGCGGTTCAGCGCGTACGGAATGGGTTCCGGCGCGAAGAACTTGAAGTGAGCGAATTGACCTGTCATGGGGGCCACGCCGGTGGCCAACAACATCAGCCACGAGTACATCTCCCCGCGCGCCTCGGGCGTGTTCGCCGGCAGGAACTGGCCGGTCTTTTCGGCCAGGTACAACAGAATCGCGTTGCTGTCGAAGACCGTCACGGCGCCATCGACCAGCGCGGGCGTCTTGCCATTCGGATTGATCGCGCGGTAAGCCGGCGTGTGCTGCTCGCCCTTGTGGCAAGGCGCCGAGACGGCGTTGATACCTTGCTCACGCGACGTTTGTTCAGATCTGTGCGGATAGGCACCGGATTGCAGGGCGGCCCCTCCGACCTTCAGTGCTCAAGAGGTCGAATCGAGGGCAGGAAGAATTCCCGCCCGATGAACGTCCTGGCGTAGAAATAGTTTTGGCGCGCTCTTTCGCTGAGCTCGTCCAAGTCCACATGACCGGCGGCATCGCATGGAAAGGTCAGGCCACGACCGTCGTTGAAGAGCGACATGAAGCGCAGCTCGTGAAGGGGGTTCTGTTGTGCAGATGCAAGTGCGTTCATGGTGTGTTCCTCAGTAATTGATTCAGCGGCAGTGAGAGCCAACCGATGAATGAACATTCGTCGAACACACGCCGACTTTGAAGGGTTGCGAAGTCCAACACACCGTTGCAGCTGGAGGAATAGTCGCTCCCGATCGGCCGGGTGAAGTCTTCTGACGGCG
>CAXTUM010000153.1:0-6480 GCA_964247205.1 uncultured Beijerinckiaceae bacterium | reverse complement strand
CGCGGCCGACCCATTCCAGATCCTCGACATACTGCGTTGGCGTCTTGCCGTAGCGCTCGATGCTGTACGCTACATCATTGTCGCTTTCGGCAAGATGCGTGTGCAGTGAAACACCGTATTGCCGCGCCATGTCGCGGGCCTCGATCATGAGATCATCGCTCACTGTGAAGGGTGAGCAGGGAGCCAGAACAATGCGCAGCATGGAGCCAAAAGCAGGGTCATGCCAGCGTTCCACCAGCCGCTGCATCTCTTTCAGCACGGCGGGCTCTTTCTCCATGATGGCGTCGGGCGCCAGACCGCCGCCGCTTTCGCCCACGCTCATCGCACCGCGCGCCGCATGGAAGCGCAGGCCCAGATCGCTCGCCGCCTCGATCGCCTGCTCCAGCGTTGCGCCGTTGACATAGAGATACTGGTGGTCGCTGGAGGTCGTGCAACCCGACAGCATCAGCTCCGCCATCGCCGTCTTCGCCGCGACATGGAACATCTCGGGCGTGATGCGCGCCCAGATGGGATAATGCGCTTTCAGCCAGCCAAACAATTCAGCATCCTGCCCGCCCGGCGTGGCACGCGTCAGGCACTGGAACATGTGGTGGTGCGTGTTGACAAGGCCCGGCATCAGCACGTGGCCTGTCAGGTCGATCACCTCGTCTGCTGTCGGTGGCAATTCCGACGGCGGCCCGACATGGGTGATGCGGTTATCCTCAACATGGACACCACCGCCCGCAATTTCCCGGCGGGTTACGTCCATGGTCACGAGGACATCGGCGTTCTTGAGGAGGAGTGTGCGGGCCATAGCTTTACTCCAGCCCCGCCAGTCTCCGCTCCCGGTCACTCACCACCAAAGGGCGCGTCACAACAGTGCGCGTGATGGCATCCACCATCAACCGCCGGTAAAGCTCGTCCTGCCCATCCAGCAGACCCTCCCGCATGAGATGGGCGAGCGCCGTCGCCGGATCGGGAAACGGCGATGGCTGCGGCGCCAGTTCGTCGATGTCGTGCTTCGATGCTGCAAGCTCTCGCCCTAGCGAAAGCTCGCGTTGCGCCATGCCCAGCGCGCTGGCCACCATGAGTCCCGTAAACCGCGCATCCCCTGCGCAAGCTGCGATGACCTTGTCGCGCAGCAGCGTTTCGGCGGCAGCCAGAAAGCTCGCGAGATGCTGGTTCTGATCACTCATCCGCCAAACCCTCCGTCATGCCGCAGACGCCAGCGCTCGGGCTTCGTCAGACGCAAAGCCATCAGTTCAAGCTCCTCCGCCATCTTGCCCGTCAGCGCGTGCTCCAGCGAAGACTCGCGCCCGGATGTATGGCGCTCGCCCTGCTGCAGTGCGATCACGGCCCAGCGGCAATGCGCCAGCACCTCGTAAGCGCGCACGGACGCATCATTGACCTTGCGCCCGCTCTCGTCCTCATAAGCCGCATAGAACGCCGCGCGTTCGCCCACGCCGCCTGCTTCCAGATCAGGCCTGCTGAAGCGCCAGCATTCCGCCATGAACCAGCCCAGATCGAACATCGGATCGCCCCAGCAGGCGAATTCCCAGTCGAGGATGGCGGTGAGATGGCCCTTGTCGACCATGTAATTGCCCGTGCGGAAATCACGGTGAATCAGCACTGTATCCCGCGGTTTGGGAGTATGCAGCTCGCACCAGCGCAAGGCCCATTCGAGCCCGGGACGGGACAGCTTGAGCCGGTCCAGCCATTCCCGCATCAGCGCCACCTCGGCAATCGCAAAATCCGCCGGGGGCTTGCCTAGGAAGGCGAGTTCTTTCTGCAGTGGCCGGATCGTGTGGATGCGCGCCATCTCCCGCGCCAGACGCTCTGTCAGGGCAGGGCGATCCGTATCCGTCAGTTCCTTCACCACCTTGGGACCGAGGCCGATGCCGGGAACCTTCGCCATGAGCGCGAAAGGCCCGCCCATGACGCTGGCGTCATCGCAAAAACCGATGGGTTCCGGCACGGTGACGCCAGCAGCATGCGCGGCCCGGATCAACGCAAATTCATCGCGGCGGGAATGGCTGGCGTCGATAGTGGCTTGCGCATCCTTGCGCAGCACGAAATCGCGGGCGGTCCCATTCACCTCGGCGGCCACAGTCCAGTTTTCCTGGATGCCGCCGCCCTTCAGTGGCGACAGCGCCGTGACCCGGACGGCGCAGGCGAAAATGCCTTCCATCCAGTCCGACAGGCGCAGAAGGGCATTCCCCTGCATCTATTGGCCCCAGTTCCAGAAGCCATCGCCTTCGCTCTGGTAGAACTTCGCCAGCACCATGGAATGCACTTCGGAAGCACCATCCACGAGACGTGCCTGCCGGGCGTAGCGGTAAATCCATTCGAGCACGGTATCTTTCGAGTAGCCCCGTGCGCCGCAAAGCTGGATCGCGGTATCGACAGCGAACTGCAACGTGTCAGCCACGTGGTTCTTCGCCATGGACACCTCTTTTCGGGCGAAATCACCAGCATCCAGTTTCCACGCCGCCTTCATGACCAGCAATCGCCCGATCTAGATGGCGGCTGCCACCTGCCCCAGCTTGATCTGCACGCTTTCGCGATCCCTGAGCTTCACGCCAAAACCCTCGCGCTCGTTCACATAGGCCTGTGCGATCTCCATCGAGCGCTTGGCCAGGCCGAGCCAGCGCATGCAATGGGTAAGGCGCGCCGGTCCGAGGCGGATCTGCGTTACCTTCAGGCCGTCGCCCACGCCCATCAGCACGGCATCATCCTTGACCTCAAGGCTATCGAACAGCAGTTCACAATGCCCGCCATGCTCCTCCGGCCCCATGATGCCGATGCGCCGCACGATCTCCCAGCCCGGCTGGTCACGGTCGAACAGAAACGCCGTCAGGCCCTTGCGCGGATCATCTGATGTTCTGGCCATCAGGATGAAATGCTGTGCCACGCCCGCCCCCGTGATGTACCATTTGCAGCCCGAAATCACCCAGCGGTCGCCCTTGCGCACGGCTTTGGTCAGCATCATGCCGGGGTCTGAGCCGCTGCCGGGATGCGGCTCCGTCATGGCGAAGGAGGACCGCACCGCGCCTGAAATGATCGGCTTCAGCCAGCGCTCTTTCTGCGCCTCCGTCGCGACCTGCGACAGAACGCGCATGTTTCCGTCATCAGGCGCGGAGCAGTTGAAGCACACCGGCCCGAAGATCGAGCGGTTGGCTTCCTCGTACATGGCGGCCTGGCCGACCATCGGCATGCCCATGCCTCCCATCGTCTTCGGCACCTGCGGCGACCACAGACCGGCAGCTTTGGCCTTGCCCTGCACCCGTTTCAGCACATCCAGCCGGATGTTTTCGTGTTTGTCGTAACTTTCCGGCTCTGTCTCCAGAGGCAGGATATGCTCGGCCACGAAAGCGCGCGTGCGGATGCGGATATCGTCGAGTTCGGGGGGGAGGGTGAAGTCCATGAGTTTCCTGCAGTTTCAGGTCCGCGAAAAGCTAGCAGGCCTCGCCATGAACGCCAATGCTTTGAAAGCCAATGTGTCTCTGCCGGTTTTCCACCTATGGACACCCCGCAGGGCGGGTTCTATCGTTTGGACCATCAACGACCAACGGAATGTTCCTTGTCCATGAGTGATACGACGACCATCGAGACCGACGCGCTGATCATCGGTGCAGGTCCCTGCGGCCTTTTCACTGTTTTCGAGCTGGGCCTGCTCGATATCAAATGCCACCTTGTGGACATCCTGCCGAAGATTGGCGGGCAATGTGCCGAGCTTTACCCTGAAAAGCCGATCTACGACATTCCCGGCTTTCCCATGGTGACGGGGCAGGGGCTGGTCGACAATCTGATGCAGCAGATTCAGCCCTTTGGTGCGCAATTTCATCTCAACCAGCAGGTCGAGAGCGTCATCAGCCTGGGCACACCCGAGGCCCCGAAATTCCGTGTGACGACGGATGCTGGCGTCACATTCGAGGCAAAAGCCGTAATCGTGGCGGCGGGTGGCGGGTCCTTCCAGCCGAAGAAGCCGCCGATTCCAGCGATCGAGACCTACGAGGGCGACGGCGTTTTCTATGCCGTGCGTCGGATGGAACTGTTCAAGGGGCGCGATATCCTGATCGTAGGGGGTGGTGATTCGGCGCTGGACTGGACACTGAACCTCGCACCTATTGCGAAAAGCCTGACGCTGCTGCACCGGCGCGACGAATTCCGAGCAGCGCCCCATTCAGTCGACCAGATGCGGTCCATGGTGTCGGCGGGCAAGGTGAGCCTGAAATTCGGTCAGGTCACCGGCCTCAAGGGCGATGCGCCAAAGCTGGAAGCGGCCACGGTCAAGGGCAGTGATGGTGTGATTTTCGACATTCCCTGCAACACGATGCTGCCGTTCTTCGGCCTGACGATGAAACTTGGCCCGGTCGCCGAATGGGGGCTGAATCTTGACGAGAATCTCGTCAGCGTCGGCACCGAAACCTTCGAGACCTCGACACCGGGCATCTTCGCGGTGGGCGACATCAACCACTATCCCGGCAAGCTGAAACTGATCCTCTCAGGCTTCCACGAGGGTGCGCTGGCGGCGCAGAGGGTGCATCGCTACGTCTATCCGGACAAGCGGCTGACCTTCCAGTACACCACGTCCTCGACGAGCTTGCAGAAGAAGCTCGGCGTTTCGTGATGCCGGCGCGGATGGCGATCTATCTCCGTCCGACCGGGTTGAACGAGGCGCTGGCGGCTATGGCGGCGGATGCACAGAATCCGCCAGTTGATCCGCTGGACCGCCTGACAGTGCTCGCGGGTGCGACGGATTTCTATCCGGCTGCGACAACGCGGCAGGCGTGGTTTCAACCTACGGCGAATCGTATTCTTGATATCACCGCTATTGAAGCCTTGCGCGGCATCTCCGAGACTGCAGATGGATTTCGCATCGGCGCGCTGACGACATGGACCGATCTGATCAACGCGCACCTGCTGCCAGCCTTTGACGGGCTGAAACAGGCCTCGCATCAGGTCGGCGGCGTACAGATCCAGAATCGCGGCACCATTGCGGGCAATCTCTGCAACGCCTCGCCTGCGGCTGACGGCGTGCCGCCGCTGCTAGCGCTGGATGCGGAGGTGGAGGTAACTTCGCTGCAGGCGTCGCGCCGCTTGCCACTGGCAGATTTTATCCTCGGCAACCGCAAGACGGCTTTGCAGCCTGTTGAGTTGCTGACCGCCATCCATGTGCCAAGTCCCGCAGATGGCGAACACTCAAGCTTTCTCAAGCTGGGCGCGCGTGCCTATCTGGTAATCTCCATCGCCTCTGTTGCAGCTAACATGGCCTTTGATGCGCGAGGCCGCATTGCCCGCGCGCGCATCGCAGTCGGTTCATGCTCCGCTGTGCCGCAGCGACTGACTGCGCTGGAAAGGCGTTTGCAAGGACTGGCTCCAGCGCAAGCCTCACACGCCGTCGATGCTTCGATGCTCGAGATTCTCTCCCCCATCGGTGATGTACGCGCTTCTGCAACCTATCGCCGTGACGCCGCCCTGACGCTCGTCCGCCGCGCACTGGACGGGTTGGCAGCTCCCAGGGAGCAGGCCGCATGACCCTGCATCACAAGCCTGAGACCATCTCGGTCGCACTCACCGTCAACTCGGTCGAACACCGGCTCAGCATCGCGCCGTCTGCGCGTCTCAGCGCCATCCTGCGCGATCATCTCGGCCTCACCGGCACGAAGGTCGGCTGCGATGCCGGTGATTGCGGGGCCTGTACAATCAGCATTGACGGACAACAGGCCTGTGCCTGTCTGGTGCCTGCAGCGCAGGCCGATGGCCGAATGATAACGACGGTCGAGGGCCTTGCGCATACAGAGCTGGGCAAGCGTTTGCAGGCAAGCTTTGCCCGCCACGGAGCGGCGCAATGCGGCATCTGTACGCCCGGTATGCTCATGGCGTCGATGGATTTGCTGGCGAGGGCATCCAGTCCATCGCGGCAGCAGGTCATGGATGCGCTGGGCGGTGTGCTGTGCCGCTGCACGGGATACGAGAAGATCGTGGATGCGGTGGTGGATACTGGATTTATCCCTCACCCGTCCGCTTCCATCGGCCATCCTCTCCCAGAGGACAATGGCTCCATAGGCCAGCGCATTCCCAAGCTCGATGGAGCCTCCCGCATCGACGGCACGGCGCTTTATGGCGCGGATACTGCCCCCGCCAATGCGCTCTGGCTGCGCGCCATCCGCTCGCCTCATGCGCGGGCGCGTTTCACGCTGGGCGATGTCGAGGCGTGGGCGAGAACAAGGCCCGGTATCAACCGCATCTTCTCAGCGCGCGACGTGCCCGGCCACAATTCGTTCGGCGTCTATCCTGATCTCAAGGACCAGCCGGTGCTTGCCGATGGCCACGTCCGCTATCGCGGCGAGGCAATCCTGGCGATTGTCGGAGAGCGTGCTGCGGTTGATGCAATCACGACAGATGATTTGCCAATCACATGGCATCCCGAACCATCAGCCATTGGCATTGCAGCAGGCCTACTGGCTGATCCTCCGCTGCACGATTTCAAGCCCGATA
>CAXTUM010000152.1:0-6494 GCA_964247205.1 uncultured Beijerinckiaceae bacterium | reverse complement strand
TTCTCCCCTTGCGGGAGAAGGTGGCCTTCGCGTCAGCGAAGGTCGGATGAGGGGTCGCGCCGTGCTCTCCAGACGGCGTCTACGCACGCTGACAAATCGCACGGATGGAGCAGCGCGACCCCTCATCCGTCATGCTCCGCATGACACCTTCTCCCGCAAGGGGAGAAGGAAAGCGCCTAGACGCCCCGCGCCATCAGCGCCCGCTCGTCGTCCTGGATGAAATCACGCAGCACGGGCGCATCGTCGCGCTTCTCGCTGATGATGATCTGGTAGATCATGTTGGAGCCGTGCAGAAAGCCGAGCTCGCAGGAGATGAGATAGAACTCCCACATCCGGCAGAACTTCTCGTCGTACATCGCCACAGCCTGATCGCGCACCTTCTCGAAATTCTCGCGCCACGCCTTGAGCGTCCAGTAGTAATGCAGCCGCAGGATCTCGCAGTCCGCGACCCAGGTGCCGGTGCGCTCGGTCGCGGCGAAAACCTCCGACATCGCCGGGCAATAACCGCCGGGAAAAATGTATTTGCGGATGAACGGCGCGGTGGTGCCGGGCGGTGACATGCGACCGATGGCATGGACCAGCCCGTAGCCGCCCGGCTTCATCAGGCTCTTCAGCTTGGTGAAATAATTGTCGAAATTGCTGATGCCGATAGCCTCCATCATGGCGATGGATATCACCCGGTCATAGGTGCCGCTCATGTTGCGGTAATCCTGCTCCAGGAACGTAACGCGGTCCGCGACATCCATGTCGATGGCGCGCTGTTTCGCCACCGCGATCTGCTCGGGCGACAGCGACACGGATGTGACCGTGACGCCGAAATTCTGCGCGAGATAGCAGGCGAGCCCGCCCCAGCCGGAGCCCACTTCTGCGACGCTCATGCCAGGCTGAAGCCGAAGCTTCGCCGCGATATGGCGCATCTTGTCCTGTTGAGCCTGCTCCAGCGAGTTGTCGGGATGCGTGTAATAGGCGCAGGAATAATTCATCGTGGGATCAAGCCAGAGTTTATAGAATTCCGGTTTGATATCATAGTGATGCTTGATGTTCTTCGAGGCCTGAATCAGCGAGTTCTGCTGCTGGAATCGCCGCACTGCGCGCCAGCCGTTGCGCAAGGCCTGCTGCACGGGATGGCCGCCCAGCGCCTTGCGGTTGACCGAGAAGAGCAGCAGCAGATCATAGACCGTGGTGCCCTCCTCGAAGGCGATGCGGTCTTCCATATACGCCTCGGGAAAGGCCAGTTCCGGGTTCCAGAAAATCTTGTCCGCGACCTTGTCGTCTTTCATCCGCACCGTGACGGAAGGGCCATCCTTGCCGCTGCCGAAGACGCTGCGGCCATCCGCCATGTCGATGACGGTGAGTGTGCCCTTCTCGATGAAGCGCTTCAGCAGCGATGACAGTTTGCCCAGCGGCATGGGGTGGTTCCTTGCGTTGATCCGTCAGGCAATCAGCACGGGAAAAAGGGACTGGCAAGCGCCAATCGCCTCATTCTCAGGCACTCGGAACCCTACGCGGCCCGCACCCACACCTTGTTGTCATGGAACGCCGCCCCGCCGAACGGCGCGACTTGCGCGGCATCGGTCAGCGTGTTGATGCCCTTGCCGCCCTTGTGCGCTGCGTTGGGATGGATCCCTTCCGCGATTACCACGCCGGGCTGCACACCCGCGAAGCGCCTGACCGCCAGCATCGTCTCGCCACGCGGAGAGCCAATCATCACATCGCCGCCCTCAGTCAAACCAAGCCGCTCGATATCATCGGGATGCATCATCAGCGACGGGCCGCCCTCGCGCTTTTGCGATCCCGGCGTTTCGGTGAAGGTGGAGTTGAGATAGCTGCGCGACGGCGATGTCGCGAGCTTGAATGGATAGGTCTGGTCGGGCGCTTCCGTCACGGCCCAGTGGTCGGGCAAGGTCGGCATGTCCTTCCACGGCCCCATCATGCCATCCTTGGCATAGGGTACTTTCTCCCAGTCCGGCTTGAAGCGGAATTTGCGGTCGTTATAGGCGAAGCCGCTGATGTAATGGGCGGTGTCGAAGCTCGGCTGGCAGACGATCCATTTGTTCGCCTTGATCTCGGCATAGGTGCCCCAGCCGGATTTCTGCAACGTCTCGTCGATGATCTCGGGGATGCTCATGCCGAAGCCGCGATGCTCGGCGCCCACGCGTTTCGCCAGTTCGGCGATCACCCAATGGTTCTCCTTCGCCTCGCCCGGCGCGTCGATCAGCTTGCCGCCCAGCATGATGTGCATATGCCCGCCGCCGGTGTAGAAATCATCATGCTCCATGAACATCGTCGCGGGCATGAGGATATCGGCGTATTTCGCGGTTTCCGTCATGAACTGCTCGTGCACCGCCACAAACAGATCCTCACGTGCAAAACCCTGTTTCACCAGTTCCTGCTCCGGGCAGACGCTGACCGGATTGGTGTTCTGGATCACGATGGCCTTGATGGGCGGGCCGTTGCGCAGGGCGAAGGCATCGCCTGTGAGGATGCGCCCGATGGCCGCCTGCTCCAGCTTGCGCACCTTGGGATCGAAATGATCCAGCCCTTCGATCAGGCCGGTGTGCAGATGGTAGATGCCGCCATTGTTGTGGAAGGCCCCTCCCCCTTTGTGCTTCCACGCACCCGTCACAGCTGAGATGCACAGTGCTGCGTGCATGTTGCTGGCACCGTTGCGCTGGCGGGAGAAGCCGTAGCCCAGGCGGAAATACGTCTTCTTCGTTGTGCCGACGAGCCGGGCGAAGGCCTCGATCTCGGCCACGCTCAAACCTGTGATCTCCGCCGCCCATTCCGGCGTGCGCGACTTCAGATGCGCCTCCAACTCCTCCGGACAATCCGTGTACTGCGCCATGTATTCGCGGTCGGCGAGGCCCTCGCGGAACAGCACATGCATCACGCCGCAGGCAAGCGCTCCGTCCGTGCCGGGGCGCAGCAGCAGCGCCATATCGGCCTGCTTCATCGTGTCGTTCATGTAGATATCGACGGCGACGATCTTCGCACCCCGCTCTTTCCGGGCGCGGATGGCATGGGTCATCACGTTGACCTGCGTGGCGACAGCGTTGGTGCCCCAGATCACGACACAATCGCTCTCCGCCATCTCGCGCGGATCAACACCGGCGAGCTTGCCCGTGCCCGCCATGAACCCGCCCCAGGCCGTGTTGATGCAGATCGTCTGGTAAAAGCCGGAATATTTCTTCGTGTGCCGCAAGCGGTTGATGCCGTCGCGCTGCACGCGGCCCATGGTGCCCGCGTAATAGTATGGCCAGACGCTTTCCGCGCCGAATTCCTGCTCCGCCTTCAGCATGGCGGCAGCGACAGTTTCCAGCGCCTCGTCCCAGCTGATCCGCTCGAACTGCCCTGATCCTTTGGGGCCGGTGCGCTTCATCGGATGCAGCAGGCGATCCGGATGGTGAATGCGCTCGGCATAGCGCGCGACTTTCGCACAGATCACGCCTGCGGTGTAGGAATTGTCCTCCGCCCCGCGCACGCGTCCGATGGACTTGCCGTCGATGACTTCCACGTCCAACGCGCAGGCGGACGGACAGTCGTGCGGGCAGACGGAGGGATGGGTGGTGATGTGCAGGTTTTGAGGGGGCGCGTGTGCATTCATGAGAGCAGGGTAGGTCAAAGAGGCGCGGCTGCAAAGACCGGCTTGACAGCTATCTGTCCTGCAATACGCTTGCATGCAGTCTTGGGAGGGACAATTTCATGCGCAACGCCATCATAGCGGGAATTTCAGCCATTGCCCTGCTCGGGCTCGCTTCCGCCGCCTCGTCACAGCAGGCGAAAAAGGAAGTGATCAGTACGACAAAGGCGCCTGCTGCCATCGGTCCCTATTCGCAGGCGATCAAGGTGGGCAGCACCGTCTATCTCGCGGGCCAGATCCCGATTGACCCTGCCACGAATGCCGTCCGTGCTGACATGAGCATTGAGGAGCAGACGTCGATGGTCCTGAACCATCTGAAATCCGTACTTGAAGCCGATGGCATGACAATGGCCAATATCGTCTCGACCTCTGTCTTCATGAAGGATCTGAACGAGTTTCCAAAAATGAACACGATCTATGCGACGTATTTTCCATCCAGTCCGCCCGCGCGGGCCACTGTCGAGGTCGCGAGGCTGCCGCGGGATGTGAAGATCGAGATATCGGCCATCGCCGTGAAATTCTGAAAGAGCCATCGCCCGGTCCCCAGACCGGGCGTTTTCATTTGACGCCAACCCGGGAGATTTGGCCATGGAAACGGTTGATAATGCTGAACACCAGAATGCTCTGCTGAATAATCCGAACCGCCGCTCGTTCCTGACGCTACTCAGTGCTGCAGGTGCCGGTATGCTGACCGGAGGCTCGGCCCTGGCGCAATCCGCAGTTACAGGCGCAGCGGCGCTTAAAGACGACGCGGACTTCTGGAAGGCGACGCGCAATGTGTTCACAATGAACCCGCGCATGAAGTTCATGAACATCGGCACAGCAGGCTCAATGCCCATCGAAGTGCTGGAAGTTCTCAATACCGAGAACCGCCGTGCGGCCCGCGAAAGCCTGAATGGGTATGGCAATTTCCGGGCAATCCGCGAGCAGATTGCGCCGGGGTTTGGCTGCGATGCCGATGAAATTGTCATCTCGGGCAACACCTCCGATGGCATGTGCCATGCGCTGCTAGGTCTGCAATGGGAGCGTGGCGACGAGATTGTGACGACGAATCATGAGCATCCTGGCGGCAACGTTCCAATGGCGTTGCTGCAGGACCGCTTCGGCGTTGTGATCAAGCGCGTGACCGTCCCGGTTGGGAACAACCAGAAGGCCGAGGATTACGTCGAGCTGTTCTCGAAGGCGATCACGCCGAAGACAAAGGCACTGGTCTGGTCATCGCCGACCTACAAGACAGGCACGATGCTGCCCGTGAAAATGCTGGCCAAACTCGCGATGGACCGCGGCCTGCTCTCGATCTGCGACGGTGCACATCTGCCCGGCATGATGAACTACAATTACCGTGGGCTGGGCCTCGATTTCATGGCGGGTGCCGCGCATAAATGGCAATGCGCGCCGCTGGGCACCGGCATTCTCTACGTCCGCAACAAGGTGAACGCGCAGTTCAATCCGCGCCCGCTTCCGGTTTATTTCCCGGCGATCAGCTCGAACTATCCGCTGACAGGCGGCTTGCCCGCACGCGCGACAGGCCCCAAGGAAACGGATGATCTTGCGGCGCGCATCCAGAGTTGCGGCAGCCGCAACATGCCGGTCTTCGCGGCAACCGCCAAAGCCTGCGAGGTCTGGGACCGGATCGGCCGCGGCAAGATAGAGACCTACACGCTGGCGCTCTCTGCCTACCTCAAGGACAAGATCGTGGCGAAATGGGGCGTCGATTCGCTCTATTCACCCAAGGATGATCCGCGTCTGGTCTGCGCGCTGACAGCCTTCAACCCGTTCCGGAGGCCTGCGGATATCATGGATAAGGCGAAATCAGATGGCTATGTGAAGCGCATGCAGGATGAGTATGGCTTCATTATCCGCAACGTGAACTTCCCTGTTCCGGGCGGTGACAAGGACCATTTTGGCGTTCGTGCGTCGACCCATATCTGGACCAATGTGGCCGAGATCGATCAGCTCGTTGATGCGATGTGGGATCTGTCGAACAAAATGAATGCGTGAGGACGACGGGGCATCTTTTGCGACGGAAGATACCCCTCATCCCCCAAACACCACCCTGCCCCCCACAACCGTCGTCTTGACCCGGCCCGACATTTTCGCGCCATCAAACGGCGTGTTCTTGCACCGCCCGCGCATTTCGTGCGGGTCACACACCCACGGCTCTTCCGGATCGAACACGATCACATCCGCCGGTGCGCCCACCGCGAGTTTACCCGTGGGCAGGCCGAGGATGCGTGATGGCGTGGTCGAGAGCGCCTCGATCAGGCGCAGCAGCGTCAGTTGTCCGGCTTCCACGAGGCGCAGGCCCGCAGAAAGCATGGTTTCCAGACCCGCCGCACCATAGGCAGCTTCGGCGAAGGTGAGCCGCTTGGTTTCCACATCCTGCGGGTTGTGATCGGAGACGATCACATCGATCAGGCCTTCCGCCACCGCATCCACCAGCGCCAGACGCTCCTCCTCGCTGCGCAACGGCGGCGCGAGCTTGAAGAACGTGCGGTATTGCCCGACATCGTTGTCGTTGAACGTCAGGTGGTTGATCGAGACGCCTGCCGTCACCCTCAAACCAGCGTCCTTGGCGCGGCGCAGCACATCCAGCGACCCCGTGCAGGACACGAGCGCTGCATGATAGCGCCCGCCACAAGCCGCGAGCAGGCGCATATCGCGCTCAAGCACAACCGTCTCCGCCATGGGTGGCACGCCCGGCAGGCCGAGGCGCGCGGCGAATTCGCCGTCGTTCATCACGCCTTCGCCCACGAGATCAGGGTCCTCGCAGTACTGGACGATCAACGCATCGAACATCTGCCCGTAGGTCAGCGCGCGGCGGATGACCCGTGCGTTCATCACCGCCCGGTCG
>CAXTUM010000151.1:0-6503 GCA_964247205.1 uncultured Beijerinckiaceae bacterium | reverse complement strand
CCACGCGCTTCGGCAAGGAAACAATCTTTGATTTCAAGCGCCACCGCAGGCCAGAGCATTATCAACGCATCACCGCACAGGTGGGCGTTGTGGAACCGGAGTGAGAATGTGAACGACTATTCCGCCGCTTTTTCCGATCTTGCGCCGCTTGAGCGCTACAAACTGCTGTGCGCCGCGATCTGTCCCCGGCCCATCGCGCTTGTGACCTGCGTTTCGGAAGACGGCGTCGTCAATGCCGCGCCGTTCTCCTTTTTCAATGTCTTTTCCGAAGACCCGGCGCTGATCGTGCTCGGCCTGCAGCACCGCCCCCGGCCCGATGGCACCCGCGTACCGAAGGACACAAGCCGCAACATCGCAGCCTCCGGCCAGTTCGTCGTCAACATGGTTGATGAGGCTCTGGCGGATGGCATGAACATCACGGCTATCGATTTTCCGCCTGATATCAGCGAGATCGAGGCGGCGGGACTGACGCTGAAGCCTGGTGTGACGCTCGACGTGCCGCGCATATCAGAAGCGCCTTTCGCCTTCGAATGCCGGAAGCACATGACGCTGTCCTTCGGTCCTACGCGGGAACTGCTGATCGGCGAGGTCATGCACATTCACGCCCGCGCGGGCCTCGTGGATGAGAAGACACTGCGGGTGAGCCTGACGGAGTACAAGCCCGTGGGCCGGATGTTCGCCAATGGTTATGCGCGGCAGAACGACCGGTTTGACCTGACACGTGAGAGCTATGCGGAATGGGCGGCGCGGCGGGGAGTGTGAGCCTCGTCAGGCGGCTTTGGTCAGTGTGAAATCGACGCGGACGGAATCATAGGGAAAGATCACGCCTGCCTTCGAACGCTCCAGCACACCCGCCAGGATCAGGCCTGTCACGTCGCCATGCACTGCCTTCACATCTCTCCCCACACGCCGTGCCACCTCCCGGATCGACAGTTCTCCCGCACCGGTCATCACCCGGATGATCTCCCATCTCTTGGCGGTCAGCACTTTCCACATCAGTTCAGGTGAAACGAAGGAAATGAAAGCGCCCTGAGCTTCATCGGAGAAAGCGGCACGAGCTCTGCGCTGCACGTCGTCCAGCGCAGCAACGCCAATCGTTACAGTGCTGGTCATGTCATGTGTCCTGTCTTCAGCCATTGCCTGACATCCTCGAAGAAATCTGTTTCCAGCCTGCGCAAGTCCACAAATTCATAAGGAACTTCGCTTTCTCCTACATGCTTGTGGTTGCCTTTCCCGGCCTCGTTGTCGTAGCGAAGCACGCATTTATCCTGCGCCACGAGTGCAAGCCTGTACTTGAAACGATGGTGCGAACCACGCACTGGCTTAGGCACTTCCCAGACCGCGATCTCGACAAAAGCGCTATCACTGACCGCAAAGCGCTCGCGCAGAAGCGAGATCGCCTTCATGTTGGAATATACTCCAACACCACCGGCGTTGTCAAACACTCCAACATGGCATCACCTACCAAACACCACAGCCCCCAGCGCCATGGTCACCGCCGCCTGCGTCGGATCGATCACTGGAATACCAAGCGCATCCTCCAGCGGCTTGCGGTGCCGCGCCATTCCGGCACAGCCCATGATGATCACGTCAGCGCCGTCCTTCTCCTTGAGGTCACGCCCCACGCTGATCATCTTCGCCAGCGTCCCGTCGCCCGATGCCGTCTCCGCCACGCTCATGTCCAGCGGGCGCTCGCCGGCGAGCCGGTCCAGCAGGCCCATCTCGCGGAGATAGCGGATGTGGCGGCGGATGGAGCGCTGGGCGATGGCAATGACCCCGAAACGGTCGCCGCGAGCCAGCGCCGTCAGCACGCCCGATTCGGCGATGCCGAACACAGGTCTGGCCGTACCCTCGCGGCAGACATGCAGACCAGGGTCGGAATAGCAGGCGATGATGAAGGCGTCGGATTGGTTGTCGCTTTCGACAAGACGCCTGAGCGGCATCTTCACCTCTTCCACATGCGCCTGATTTTCCACTCCGTAAGGTCCTTCCTGCAGCGTGGTGCAGAGAATTTCGGGCCCTTCCGCGAACATCAGCGGCTTCAGCGCTTCTGCCAATCCGTCCGTGACAATCTGGTTGGAGTTGGGATTGATGACGTGGATGCGAGCGCGGGACATAATGGGCAAAGCTCTCTTGCGGAATGACGGTAGGCGGTGAATGCTGAAGGCAAGACTGGGCCATCGCCGGGTGCGAGGCAAGTCACCGAAGCAACTGGAGTTTGCGATGACACGGCCAGCGTTCGACGTGGTGATCCGGGGCGGCACGGTTGCCACCGCCGCCGATGTGTTCAGGGCCGATGTCGGCATCACAGGCGAGAGGATCACGGCGCTCGGCGAAAGACTTGCGCCAGGAACCCGCGAAATCAATGCCAAGGGTCGCTATGTGCTGCCCGGCGGCATCGACAGCCATTGCCACATCGAGCAGCTCTCGGCAGGCGGACTGATGAATGCCGATACGTGGGAAAGCGCTACAACGTCGGCGGCCTTCGGCGGCACCACGACGGTGATCTCCTTCGCGGCGCAGCACGTGGGCATGGAATTGCCGCAGGTGCTTGAGGATTATTCAACACTCGCGCGAAAAGGTGCGATTATCGACTATTGCTTCCACATGATCATCGCGGATGCCACGGATCGCCTGATCAGGATCGATCTCCCGGCTGCGATCAAGGCGGGCCATGCCTCGGTCAAGCTGTTCATGACCTATGACCGCTTGCGCGTGCAGGATGAGCAGGCGCTGGATGTGCTGATGACGGCGCGGGAGAACCGGGCGCTCGTCTGCGTCCATGCCGAAAACCACGGAATGATCGCCTGGATGGGCAAGCGCCTGCTGGAGCGCGGTTATACTGCGCCGAAATACCATGCTGTCAGCCACCCGCGTGTTTCCGAGACCGAAGCCTTCGAGCGGCTGATTGCGATGGCCGCGCTCATCGACCAGCCCATCATGATATTCCATGTCTCGACGCGGGAGGGTGCCGCCGTGATCCGCCGAGCACGCGGCGAAGGGCACAAGGTGTTTGGCGAGACCTGCCCGCAGTATCTCTTCATGACCGCCGCTGATCTCGACCGCCCCGGCCTCGAAGGCGCGAAATGGATGTGCTCGCCGCCGCCGCGCGCCGCCGATGATCAGGAGGCCCTTTGGCAGGCGCTTGATCTGGGGGATCTCCAGACGATCAGCTCTGACCACGCCCCTTACCGTTACGACAAGACCGGCAAACTGAGTGCGGGCAAGAACTCCAATTTCAAGCAGATCGCCAATGGACAGCCCGGCCTTGAAACGCGGCTGCCCCTGCTGTTCGATGCGATGGTCTCGAAAGGCCGCATGGGCCTGATGAAATTCGTGGAGTTGACCGCCACGGAGCCCGCAAAAATCTACAACCTTCATCCGAATAAAGGCTCGATCGCCATCGGCGCGGATGCTGATATCGCGGTGTGGGACCCGGAGAAGAAAGTCACGCTCAGCAATGCGATAATGCACGGCAAGACAGGCTACACACCTTTTGTAGGGCGCAAGATCAAGGGCTGGCCGGAGACGGTGCTTCGGCGCGGCGAGGTGGTGGTATCTGACGGCAAGCTGCAGAGCACAGCAGGCTCTGGCCGCTTTCTGCCCCGCACCGGCGGCAAAGCAGCAGAGCCCACGGGAAGGCTGGCCCCGGAGATGGATCCGCGAAGGAATTTTGGTGCCGATCTCTACTGAAGGAACAACTCGTATTTGGACGGTGCTAACGTGGCTGGTTCATTGCACAGCAAACCGTCGTGAGCGTCCGGACAATCAAGTTCGCCAGCTGAATGCAGGCAGATCAGCGCCAACCGCGTCCCGCTGCAATTGCCAAGAGATAGAGCTCCATCGTCAGCGTGCCAAAAATCCGTTGACAGCAGGAAATGAATTCACGCGGACATGACAAGGCTGGTGTCGCGCATCCTCGGTATCGATCCTTCTCACGCTCCCGCCGGGCGGCGAGCGAACTTCTCTCCCAGCCAGCGGCAGACAACATAAAAAGCAGGAGTGAACAGCAGACCGAAGAACGTGACGCCAAGCATGCCGGAGAACACCGCGATGCCCAGAGACTGCCGCATTTCCGCACCGGCGCCCGTGGCGATCACCAATGGCACGACGCCAAGGATGAACGCGAGGGAGGTCATCAGGATCGGACGCAGACGGGTCCTGGCTGCGGCGACGGCGGCCTGCACCCGGTGCATACCCTCGTCCTCGGCCTGTTTGGCAAACTCCACGATCAGGATCGCATTCTTGGCTGCGAGACCGACAAGGACCACAAGCCCGATCTCGACCAGAATGTTGCGGTCAAGGCCGGCAAGACGGACGCCGACCATTGCGGCCAGGATACACATCGGCACGATCAGGATCACGGCCAGCGGCAGAAGCCAGCTCTCGTAGAGGGCGGCGAGCAGCAGATAGACGAAGACCACGGCCAGTCCGAACGCTATGATTGCAGTGTTCCCCGCAATCTTCTCCTGCAGCGCGATCTCGGTCCATTCAAAGCCGAACCCCTCCGGCAGACGCTCCCGTGCGATTTTCTCGATGGCGTCAATGCCCTGGCCGGAGGAATAACCCCTGGCCAGCGCCAGCTGAACCTCGGCCGCAGGATAAAGGTTGTAGCGCGGCACGCGGTAAGCGCCCGTAACGTCGCTGAAGCTGGCGACCGCGCCGATTGGCACCATTTCACCCGAGACATTGCGGGTCTTCAAACCGGCGACATCGGGAATGGTGAGGCGGTAGGGATTGTCGGCCTGCGCCGTGACCCGGTAGGTTCGGCCCAGAACATTGAAGTCGTTGACAAAGGCTGATCCCATATAGACCGAAAGCGTTTCGAAGACGCGGCCGATGGGAACGCCCAGGAGTTCGGATTTTGTCCGGTCGATATCGGCGTAAACCTGCGGTGTACGGGTGTTGTAGAGCGTGAAGGCCTGCTGGATGCCCGGCGTTTGCCCGGCGGATCCTGCCACGATCCATGCTGCGCCCTCAAGCGCCTGAAGGCCGCGCCCTCCGCGGTCCTGCACATACCCTTTCAAGCCGCCGCCCGTTCCGATGCCCGGAACGGCGGGCGGCTCGATGACCAGTGCGAACGCTTCCCCGATACCGAACATCTGACGCCTGAGATCGCCCAGGATGCCCTGTGTCGTGAGCCCTTCCTTCGTGCGTTCCCTGAAATCCTTCAGGGCGACGAAAATGACGCCCGCATTGGGCGCGTTGGTGAACGTGGCGCCATCAAGGCCGACAAAAGATACGGAATTCAAGACTCCCGGCCTTGACTGCAGAATATCCGACGCCCGCCTGATGACGGCGTCGGTGCGTTCAAGCGATGCGCCCGGCGGCAGCTGGAAAGCAGCGATGAAGTATCCGCGGTCAAGCTGGGGAATCAGGCCTGTCGGCACCGCTGTCAGCTGGTTGTAGGTCAGCCCGATCAGGCCGCCGTAGACAACCAGCACCAGGACCGCCAGCCGTATCAGCCGCCGCGACAGACCGGCATAGCCCCGCGACAGCCAGTCAAAGGCCGCGTTGAAGCCCCGGAAGAACAACCGCAGCGGCGCACCCAGAATGCCCGTGATGCCGCTCGGCTTGTGGTGAGGGTCATGCGGCTTCAGCAGGATGGCTGCCAGGGCAGGTGAAAGCGTGAGCGAAACGAAAGCAGAAATCGCGGTTGACGCGGCGATGGTGACTGCAAACTGCCGGTAGAAAGAGCCCTGCAGGCCAGTGATGAATGCCGTCGGGATAAACACGGCGCACAGCACCAGAGCGATCGCGATCAAAGCGCCGCCCACTTCGTCCATCGTCTTGTGCGCGGCCTCCCTGGGTGACATTCCCTCCCGCAGATACCTCTCGACATTCTCGACGACAACAATGGCGTCATCGACGACAATGCCGATAGCGAGCACCAGGCCGAAGAGCGAAAGCGTATTGAACGAGATCCCCGTCATGCCCATGACCAGGAATGTTCCCACAAGCGACACCGGGATCGCAACAATCGGGATCAGGGCCGCGCGCCAGGTCTGCAGGAAAAGGATCACCACGATGACCACAAGCAGAATGGCCTCAAGCAGCGTCTTGATAACCTCGTTGACGGATTCCTGGATGAACTCCGTCGGATTGTAGACGACCGAGAAGCCGACGCCGGACGGGAACACCCCGGACAAGCGCTGCATCTCGGACTTGAGCGCATCGGCGGTCGCAAGCGCATTGGAGCCCGGCCGCTGAAAGACGCCGATGGCAACTGCATTCTTGTTGTTGAGATAGGCGTTGATGTTGTAGTCCTGCGCGCCCAGCTCGACGCGGGCGATGTCCCGGATGCGGACCACGCCGCCGCCCTGATCCGAGCGTACGACGACGTCGGAGAACTGCTCGACATCCGTCAGCCGCCCAAGAGTCTGCACCGAAAGCTGAAAGGCGCCCGGCGAAGTCGCGGGGGCCTGATTGATCGCACCTGCCGCCACCTGAAGATTGGCGGCCCTGAGCGCCTGCACGACCTCTCCCGCCGTCAGGTTGCGTGC
>CAXTUM010000150.1:0-6513 GCA_964247205.1 uncultured Beijerinckiaceae bacterium | reverse complement strand
CTCTCCCATGAATCCCGTGAGGCTTTTGCTGTCCTCGGCCAGTGCGGCAGCGCGCGCGGTCAGGAAGCTTTCCTGATCTTCCTGCAAGGCCGCCTGCGATTTCGGGTCAAGCGTGCGGCGGGATTGCGCATAGGCGGAGGCGATTTCGCGGTCGAGCTTTGAGAGATTGCCGCTTTTGCAGATGGCCGTTTCGACATCTTCGGTTGCCTTGACGCAATCGAAGGACGGGCGGTCTCGGGCGGCGGCTGGCAACGGAGCAATTATCGCCAGCGCGGCTGCAAAGAAAGCCTGACCGAACATCGACACGTTACACCCTCCTGGAATGCAGTCGAAAGCTAAGCCGTGCTATTGTTAATGCCAGGGGTTAAATCGCGAACCAGATCCCCCCTCACTCAGACGCCGCCGTGAGCGCGCGTACCGCTTGTGCGGCCGTCTCCGCCACACTGACAATTGCCACGGCTGTGTTGCCAATGAACACGATCCTTCCGCGAAGAAAGAACCGCCCTCCGGTCGGCTTCGCGGCCGTCGCACTAACGAGAAATCCCGGATATCGGCTTGATGGCGCCAGGACACTGATCCCTGTCACGCGGGTTGTCTGATTGGCATCTAAAAGTCCCTTGACGGCAATGCGCCTCGCCAAAGCGTCAGAAATCAGTCCTTTCCTCACCTGTTCTTCGATGGTCAAAGACGAATTATTTTCGGCAACCGTACTTGATGCATAGGCGATACCCGCGCCGCCACCGCAGGCACCGCCGGCACAGCCAAACGCGCCCAGAACTTGCGCGCTGTTCGAAGAAGATGTCGTAACCGTTCTGCCGTTGTACCCAAGGGCCTGTAGTTGCGCGACCGCGGCGGGTGTTGGCCCTCCAACGGATTGGCAAGCAGCAAGGCCCAACAAACCGAGCACCAATGCTATTTTCATCGACCACTTGCTAGGCATCACTTTTCTCCGCTCCAAGCAGTCACTTAACGAAATAACGTGTGAGCGTTCAATATCTAATTCTTTATTCGAGGTTTCCCAAAAACGCCCCCGAATCCTGCACAATCTCCGCCTTTCGCCCCTCCGCCATCTTCGCCAGCGTCCGGTATGGCATCGCCATGCGCGGGTTCTTCGCCAGCCTCGCCTCGTTCTCGATCAGGAAATTCCAGTAGAGATAGTTGAACGGGCAGGCCTTCGGGCCGCTCTTCACATCAGGATCATAGGCACAGCCGCTGCAATAATCCGACATGCGGTCAATATAGGCGCCGGATGCCGCATAGGGCTTGGAGCCCAGCAAGCCACCATCGGCATGCAGAACCATGCCGTGCACATTGGGCAGTTCCACCCATTCATAGGCATCGGCATAGACCACAAGATACCATTCCTCGACCTCACGCGGCGCGATACCAGCGAGCAGGGCGAAATTGCCGGTGATCATCAGGCGCTGGATGTGGTGGGCATAGGCGTGCTGGCGCGTGGTGCGGATGCATTCACCCAGGCAATGCATGTCTGTCTCGCCCGTCCAGAAGAAGGCGGGCAGCTTGCGTTTTGCCTCGAGGTGGTTGGTTTCGGCGTATTTAGGCATCCGCGCCCAGTAGAGGCCGCGCACGAACTCGCGCCAGCCCAGCACCTGCCGGATGAAGCCTTCGACGGCGTTCAGCGGCGCGTTGCCCTGCCGGTAGGCCGCTTCCGCTGCATCGCAGACCTCGCGCGCCGTCAGCAATCCGGCGTTGAGATAGGGCGAGATGATGCTGTGATAGAGGAAATCTTCGCCCGTTTTCATGGCGTCCTGATAATCGCCGAAACCGCCGAGGCAGGTATCGATGAAGTGCTTGAGCGCCTCCAGTGCATGCTCGCGGGTGACGCCCCAGCCGAAGGGTTCGAGATCGCCGAAGTGATCACCAAAACGGCTTGCCACGAGACCCAGCACCTCGCGGGTGATGCCGTCAGGTTCAAAACGCTGGCGCTTTGGCAGAACCGCGCTGTCCGGCAGGCGCTTGCGGTTGTCGTGATCATAGTTCCACTGGCCGCCCTCGGGCTGGTCGCCATCCATCAGCAAGCCGGTCTTGCGGCGCATCTCGCGGTAGAAAAACTCCATACGGTATTGCTTGCGCCCGTCCGCCCATTGCGCAAATTCATCGCGCGAGGCGATGAAGCGGTTGTCCTCGCGGATGTGGACGGGGATGCCCAGATTCTCCCGCCAGTCCAGCATCATCTCCCACACACGCCACTCGCCGGGCTCGGTTACGAAGACTTCGGTGGCGCCGTGGCGCTGCACCGCGCGTTCCAGTTCCGTGGTGAAGGAATGCGTGTTGGCGGGGTCATCCAGCCGCACATAATCCACTTTGACACCTTCTTGCAGGAGAGAGTCCGCAAAATGGCGCATGGCGCTGAAGAGAAAGGCGATTTTCTGCTTGTGGTGGCGGACATACGTCGCTTCGGCCTGCACCTCGACCATCAGGACGATATCATTGGCCTTGTCTAGGCCATTGAGAGAGGAGAGCGAGCGGGTGAGCTGATCGCCGAGGATGAAGCGGAGGGTGCGGGTCATGAACTAGCCTTGCCCGTTGACTGTTTCTTAGCCTCACCCCTGCACCGGTCCGAGCAGTATTTCACTTCGTCCCAGACCTTCTCCCACTTCTTGCGCCAGGTGAAAGGCAGCCCGCAGGCCGCGCAGGACTTGCTCGGAAGATCACCCTTCTTGCGCATCTTGGGCAAGGATCAGCCCTTCGTGCGCAGGGTGGAGCGCCCGCCGTCGACGCCGATGATCTGGCCCGTCATCCAGCCTGCCTCGTCTGAGATCAGGAATGCGGCCAGCCCGGCGCTGTCCTCAGCTTCACCCAGGCGCGGAATGGCATGCATCTGCGCGATGGCGGCGGCCATCTGCTCGTTGCCGGTCAGCGCTTTCGCAAGCGGCGTCCGGGTCAGCGACGGTGCAATGGTGTTGACGCGGATTTTGGGAGCGAGTTCCGCCGCGAGCGCCAGTGTCAGGCCTTCGACGGCCCCTTTTGCCATGGCGACCGAGGCATGCGCCGTGAAGCCCTGCGCCACGGCGACAGTCGAAAACAGCACAACCGAAGCTGTGCCCTCATGTGCTTTCAGCGCCGGCAGAGCCTTCTGCACGGCCAAGGCCGCGCCTTGCGCATTGATGCGGAAATCGCGTTCGAAATCCACCGGCGTCAGGCGCGACAACGGCTTCAGGTTGATGGTGCCCACGGCATAGACCAATCCTGCGAGCGATGGACCGGCTTCAGCCGCAACACGCTCAAACGAGGTGATGTTCTCGACATCCGCCACGGTATGGCTTGCGCCCAGTTCCGTAGCGATAGCCGCAAGCCTGTCAGCATCACGGCCCGCAAGATGCAGCGCATAGCCGCGCTCTGCGAGCTTGCGTGCGGTGGCAGCACCGATACCGCCATAGGCACCGTAGATCAGAACCTTGCCTGTCATCATCATTCTTCTGAAATATGTGTGGGGGGTAGAGGTCCTTCCCGGCCCGCGTGCTTTTCCTGAAGCCGCAGGCCGGAAAGGGAACCGATGCCGTCATGGTGCATCTGTAGGTAGATATACGGGGCGATGGCTGAACCGGTTTAAAAGGATTTGAGATTTTTCCGGATTGGCCTTTTGGCCTCGGCAAACGCGCTCGCAATGCCCGCCTCATACGCCGCCCCGGCCATTTCAGAACAGTTTGACCAAAACATCGCCAGAACCCGTCAACCTTCCATTATCCCTGCACATGTCCCCTTTTCGGACTCCGCTTGATGAAGAACCTCTGAATTAACTGTCTTTCGCAGGCCTCTCTTCACCAGACCCGGAAGGAAAAGCGGGTCTCTCCATACTAATGCACAAAGATTCACCGGTCGGCAGCCGGAACCCCCTTAAAAGTATGGGATCGGTGAAAGAAGGCGGAAACCGCTCGAACCCACCGGTGGCGTGAAACAAGGGGACGGCCACAAGGCCAAGACACTCAGGGTATGAATAACAGGGCATACACACAGGCAGCGAGCGCGGTAGAGCGCGTCCTGGTTGTCGCGGCAGACGCCGCGGCATCAGCGCCCCTGTGCCTGGAGCTCATGCGGCGTGGCGCCAGCGTGTCCGCCATGGGCGAGATCGCGCAGGCCACTGCCGCCGCCCGCCAGCAGCAGTACGATGTGATCATGGTGGCGGCGCGCGATGACGCGAATGCCACCGCGCTTCTGCTGCAGGTGCTGAAGGCGGAAGCGCTGGGTTCGCCGAAGATCCTGCTGCTGATCGATCCCGAGCGCGCCACCAGCTACGGCACGGCGATCTTCAACGCGGACGAGATGCTGGCCTCGACGCTCAACCCGGAGCGCATCGCGGACGCAACAGGGATCGGTGTCGAAACTGAAGCGCCGCGCGCGCAGAACCTGCCTGCTGTCTTTGCCGAACCGAAGACGAAGATACTGGCCCTCCCCGCCGGAATTTCGCGTGATCTGCTGCCGCGCGGCATGGTCGAGGTCGAGCGCGGCGAAATCCCGGATGCGATCATCCTGACCGAGCCGGACGCCGACGCAGCCATCAGCGCATGGATGTCGGCAGCTACTGCTGCTGTCGTTCCGATCATCGACGCGACGGGCAAGAACAAGGATCGCGCCGATATCAGCATCGGCACGATGTCCGGTCTTGGCATTGCCGAAGCTATGGAAATGGCCAAGCCGCTGACGGCGCGCATGCGCCAGCTGCCGGAAGCCTATCACCGCACGCGCGACCCAAAGCACATGCTGCTGGCGCGTCTTGCCGTGCGCGACCGCGGCATGTCGGCCAGCCGCAATCCGGGCCTCAAGGACATCGTGTCCTACAGGGACGAGACCGCCATCGGCGGCGTGCTGCATCAGGCGGAAGCGCTGGCGCGGCTGGGCCTGCTCGACCGCAAGTTTTTCGACAAGGTGCAGTGCTGCCCGTCCTGCTCATCGGCGCGCCTGCTGGTGCGCGAGGAATGCTCGAAATGCCGCTCGCCCGACATCACGGAAGAGCCGATCATCCATCACCTGCGCTGCGGCTATCAGGGCCCCGAGCGTGATTTCCGCAAGGGACGGGAACTTGTCTGCCCGAAATGCAGCCAGCATTGTGAGCATTTCTCGGTGGACTACGACAAACCGGGCATGCTGGTGATCTGCAATTCGTGCAATCACACGACCGGCGAAGCGGAAGTGGGCTTCAAGTGCCTGGATTGCGACACAGGGTTCGAGGGCGACAAGGCGACATCAAAGACATTCCATGAGTTTGCGCTGACCGAGGAAGGCCGCCGCCAGGCCTTCGATCCACCGCTCAGCGGCTACGGCGACACCGGAGAGGCGGACAGCGGCGAAGGCGTGCGCGACCGGCTGCGGCGCTTCATCAAGAGCAATGCCGTGAAGCAGACGGCCTGCTCCGCTTTGATGATCAAGATCGATCCGGATGGCGAGACGCAGAAGGCAATCGGCAGCAAGCGCTTCCATCAGGCGCTGGCGCTTTATGCCTCGGTGCTGCGCGAGGTGTTCGAGCAGGAGGTGGAAATCATCGAATCCGCCACGACGTTCCTCGTGCTGATCACCGACGAGAAGGCCTCGAATGTCGAGACTTCACTGCCAGAGATCCGGCGCGAACTGGAGCAGAACCTCGCGGTGGATCTCAGGGCGCGGTACCATGTGTTTGGTCCGGACGAGATCGAGACGCTGCTGTAAGTGGACTAACCTTCTTGTCTTCAATAGCACTGAGTGCTACTGACAAGACGTGATGCTTCCAATAGCCAATTCTACCCGGGTCTTCAAAACCTCATGGTTTGCCAAAGCTGCACGAAAGGCCCCGATCGAAGATCGGGAGCTTTGTAGAGCAATACGCGAGGTCATGAAGGGTCAGGTGGATAATCTGGGAGGCGGCGTTTTCAAGAAGCGCCTCGACCAGAACAGGCATCGCAGCATCATCCTTGCCAGAGCAGGTCGGCTTTGGGTGTTCGCCTACCTCTTCGCGAAGAAGGACCGGAGCAATATCGACAGTGACGAACTTGTCGCCTTTCGAGAACTCTCAAAAGCCTACGCAGCCCTGACTACGGAGCAGATCTCCCAACTGCTGGAAAACAGGGACTGGATGGAGATTTGTCATGACAATAAAGCGTGAATTCAAGAGCGATGCGTTCGAAGCGATTCATGAATCGGCGTCGGCGCTTTTGCGCGTCGGAGCGATTGACAAGACAACCATGCGGAATTTTGATTGCGCAAGTCTTGTCGTCCCGCTTTCCATCGAACCGTCGGAAATCAGGCAGATCCGCGAGAGCAATGGCATCAGCCAGCCAGTCTTCGCGCGCTATCTCAATACGAGCGAAAGCACGGTGGAAAAGTGGGAAACCGGGGCCAAGAGGCCCAGCGGCATGGCGCTCAAGCTGCTCTCAATCGTGCAAAAGCGCGGGATTGGAGTTCTGGCCTGAAAGCTCTGAGGCTGCTCTCACACCAGCTTGTCAACGTTCTGCCCCTGCCCTGCCGGCGCCGTAGCCTTTGCGGTTTCGGCCACCTGCTCGACCAGGGCGACAATCGCCT
>CAXTUM010000149.1:0-6642 GCA_964247205.1 uncultured Beijerinckiaceae bacterium | reverse complement strand
GACCGCGCCGCATCCTCGGGGGGAAGTATCTGGATGTGGGGTTGGGAGGCCAGAATCTGCTTGATGAAGTTCGCCTGCAACCCGGTCATCAGGGACGCCATGAAGATGATGACCGAAACGCCTATGGCTACGCCCAGTATGATGAAGAGCGTCTGCATCCGGCCCTCCTTCAGGAACCGGATCGCAGTGATCCACTCGAAGGGGGTCCACCTGTTCACGGGAGAGCAATGGCTGGGGCGCGAATGCGGACACGCTGCCCATCCTTCAGCTTCGCCGCCGCCGGAACGACCACCGCGCCATCCTCCAGGCCGGTGAGGATCTCGGCCTTGCCCGCACTCACCAGACCGACGGTGACCGGCTGGCGGCGTGCCCGGCCATCATTGACTTTCAGAAGCCAGGGCTTGCCTGTGGCGAGGTCATGGAGATCGGCGGCGGGAACGATGATCACCTTCGCCCGCCGCGCCACTTCGATATCGACGGAAACGGTCATGTCCTGGCGAAGGTAGGCCGGCGGCGCAGCGACATTGAGCTTCACCTCAACCGAGGCGCGCTGCAGGTCCACCGCCGGATTGATGAAGATCACGGTCGCAGGAAAGTTCTCCTTGCTGAAGGCATCAGCTGACGCAAGCGCCTGCTGCTTCAGGGCAATGAGTCCGAGGTTCTTCTCGTCGATCTGGATGGCGATCTGCATCTCCCCGGCTGGCGACAAGCGCATCAGCTCCTTGCCCGGCTGGACGACATTGCCCACCTCGACATCCCGCCAAATCAATACACCGTCCCGCGCTGCCTTGATCTCGGTGTAGCCGAGGCGCGTTTGCGCAGCGCGAAGCGTGGCTTTCGCCTGGGCCGATTGCGTCTCGGCGACGGCGAAGTCAGCGCCGCCGGGGCGATTGCTGAAGACCGTCAGCTCGGCGTTGCGCAGCTGCGAGCGCGCGATATCGAGGTTCTTCGTGGCTTCGTCGAACGCGACGCGCGTACTGACGCCATCGGCCAGAAGCTTGCTCACCCGCGCATGGATCTGCTGAACATAGGTCAGGGTGGCTTTGGCCTCGCCGAGGCTCTGCTCGGCGGCAGGCAATGTCAGATCACGAACCTGCCGGACCCGTGCTTCCGCCTGCGCCATCTGCCCCTCGGCCAGCACGACGCTCGATTTGGCCTCACCGTCATCAAGGCGGATCAATATATCATCCGCCTTCACCTGTTGGCCTTCCGCGACGGGGATGGCTGCGACCACGCCGATGATTTGGCTGCTGACGCTGATGCGAAACGGCGTCTCGACATGGCCGCTGGCGACAAGGGTTTGGACAAGGTCCGAGCGCATGATGGGTGAAGCGGCGACAATCGGTCCCAAGATGAGTGGCCCACCGAAGGACCACGTCGCTGCCGCGACGGCGGCGAGTGCGGGCGTAAACCACAACCAGCTCCGTTTCCATCGGGTCGGTGCAGCGCTGACAGCAGCGGCAACCTTGGGAGTTGAAAGCGCTGGATCGGGAGCAGGTGCTTTGGCGGCCTCAGACAATCGTAGGGTTTCAACCTGCTTGAATTTCGCTACGTCCTGTACTGTCTGGACTTCTGCTTGCATCGCTATGACCAGGCGTGACCAAGTGAACCGCTGGTCCGCTCTGACTCCTGTCCCGCGTGCGTGTTCATTCGTTTGCCATTGGCCGTCGCCAAGTGCGTCGAAGCGGATGCCTGCATGGGAACCTCCTGTTGGTCTTGGCGGATGCAGCGGATTTCACGGCCAGAATGCCGGATTGCCTTGTTTGATGTTACGCGTTCCACGGATCGTAGCTGCCGAAGTTCCAAAGATGACCTTCAGGGTCCCGGCAGGAATATGCGCGTCCGCCGTAGTCCTCGTCCTTGATCGCCATGACAATCTCCGCCCCAGCTTTGACCGTTTTGGCGTAGTGCTGATCAATATCGGCGACGACGATGTAGACACTCTGCGAACCAACTCCGCCGCTCTCCGCTGGAGATTTGACGAGGTTGTGGAACTCGTTGTTTTTGGCCGAGCCCAGCATGATCATCCCTTTCCCAAATGTCAGTTGAGCGTGTGCGATCTCACCACTTTTATCCGGAACGACAAGATTTTTCTCGAAACCGAATGTGACGCGAAGCCAATCTATGGCAGCCTTTCCGTCTCTGTAACGGAGTGTCGGGATGACGGCCGTTCTTGTGCCCGCCTCAGTTTTGTTCATGGCATGCTCCTGAGTTTGGTTGGCAGCAGAGTTTGCAGCCCCGCCATGCTCTGCCCTTTGGATCATGTTGAGCATCTGCCGCGTCGCGTGGATGGTGACGGGGTGTCTCGCCGATCCCTGCCGTGGCGAGATGGTGGCCGCCATGTCACGCGCGAGATCGCGCTGTCTGTCTGACGCTTCCGCCAGCAGCGTGACCATCAGGCTTTCCAGCGCTATGACGCGGATGCGCAGATGCACCAGTTCGGCGTTGGTCGGCGCTGGCAGATCATCGGTGATAGCGTCCGGCAAATCGTGTCTCTGTGGACCATAAGGCCCAGCGCCGCCTTCACTGTCCCAGCACGCCAGGGCTTTCTGGCGCTGTCTGGCGGCGTCCGATGTTTCGATCATTGCGTCGAACATTGGGCCTGCTTCCTCGTGTTCAGGCGGTCTCATCAATCGCCGCCACGCGGACAAGCTTCTTGTCCGCGAATTCCTGGATGCTGATGCCAGACGTTTCTCTCCCGCACCCGGTGGTCATGATGCCACCGAAGGGGTTGGTCGACTGACAGGCCATAACTGTTTCCTTCTCAGCATCATTGTCCTGAAACGCGATGCTGCCGCTTAAGTTCCTGACGCTTCGATGATGACCTTGAGCGCCTTCGTCTTCGCTGCTGAGCCGAAAGTCTCGTAAGCCTCGATGATCTGGTCGAGCTTGAAGCAATGAGTAATCAGCTGCTTGGGGTCGATCTTCCGTGATCCGACGCTTTTCAGGAGCATTGGCGTACTGACCGTATCGACCAGCCGCGTCGTGATCGTGATATTGCGGTCCCAGAGTTCTTCGAGATGAAGATCCACCTTCGTGCCATGAACGCCGACATTGGCGATGGTGCCGCCGGGCGCGATGATTTTCTGACAAAGCTCGAATGTGGCTGGAATGCCGACAGCTTCGATGGCGGTATCCACGCCGCGCTTCCCCGTCATCGCCAGGATAGTCTCCATGGCTTTAACGTTGGCGCTGTTGACGACAGCCGTCGCGCCAAAGCGTTTTGCGACCTCGAGCCGATTGTTATCAAGGTCCATCATGATGATCTCGGCCGGCGAATAGAACTGTGCAGTCAAGAGTGCGGCCAGACCGATGGGACCGGCGCCGACGATGGCGACCGTGCTTCCCGGCTGTACCTTCCCGTTCAGAACACCACATTCGAACCCGGTCGGCAGAATGTCGCTCAGCATGACTAGCGCCTCCTCGTCGGCTCCGTCAGGGATGTGGTGCAGGCTCGTGTCGGCGTGGGGAATGCGGACGAACTCGGCCTGAGTTCCGTCGATCGTGTTGCCGAGGATCCAGCCGCCGGTCGTGCAATGGGAGAACATCTGTCTGCGACAGTACTCGCATTTCCCGCAAGCCGTGACGCAGGAGATGAGCACCCGGTCGCCTGTCTTGAACGAGGTGACGCCCGTGCCAGCAGCCTCAATGACGCCAACGCCTTCGTGGCCAAGGATACGTCCAGGCTTGCAGGAGGGAACGTCGCCCTTGAGGATGTGGAGATCGGTGCCGCAGATCGTCGTCTTGGTCATGCGGACGATGGCGTCGGTCTGATCCACCAGCACCGGCTTCGGCCTGTCCTGCAACGTCTTTTGCGAAGGGCCGACATAGACGAGTGCCTTCATGGCATGGGTTCTCCGATAGTAGTTATAGGAGCGAGTCGCGCCGCACGTTGCAATCCATGCATTCCGGCGTTCGTTCGCATTGGGCAGCTGTTACGGGAACACTAGCGCGCGGAGAGGTGAAGCCCGCAGGACCGGAATCTACTCAGACGGCGTCACCTGATGCCCCAGCTCTCCATGCGCCCCTGCCACACCACATCCGGCTTGCCGTCGATTTCCCATTCTACCTCAGCGGCGAAAGGGAGCCATCGGCCCTCGTGCAGGCGGTAGTCCGAGAAGCGGCCGCGCCAGGGCGTCGGCACAAAATCCTTGCCGACTGCGCGTGGCCGGTCGTCGGCGAAGACTTCTATGACCCGCCCGTCGCCATCGAGCGTGAATGTCACTTCAGCAGCCCTATCGCCGGTTCCTGAACTGACGTTCAAGGTTCCGGCCCTCATGCTTCGCCACGCCAGCCAGTCGTTGCAGAGGATCGCATCCGGAGCCAATGGCAGTTCGGCAAGGTAACGGATCAGTTGGCCGCGCGTCAGCGCTGGGGATGGTTCGATACGGGCAATAGGAATAAGCCCAAGCGCCTTGATGCTCAACTTTCCCTCGCCTTTCTCCAGAATATCGCGCACGAAGATTATGCTGAGCGGCCCCGTTCTGGCCCGCCACTCGAACGCGCAATGGATGACCGACATCGATTGCCTCGCGCGAAACGCCATCCACGGAGAAGCGCCATCCGCACGCATGCGGCCAGTTTGAGAGAAATGGACCGCCGCCCGTTCACAGCCTGCGTTTGCGCCAAGTTTCTTGGCCAGGTCTGTCACCTCTCGTGGCAGCGTGACAGGCTCCATGGTCACATCGGCAGTCCGCGGGTGTGCATTTTGATCCAGCCCAGATAATGATCCATCCACCCCTGCAGAAAGGCTTTGCTGTCGGGTCCGATATTGCCATTGGCGTCGAACAGCCCATCCTTCGCGTGGATGAAGGCCTCTGGCTGGCCAAGCGTCGGAACGTCCAGATAAGCCAGGACGTTGCGCAGATGCTGCTGTGACATCGCGGTGCCCATGGCACCAACGGACACGCCGATGACGCCCTCAGGCTTTCCCGCCCAGACGCTCTTGCCATATGGGCGCGACGCATGGTCGATGGCGTTCTTGAGCACGCCGGGGATTGACCGGTTGTATTCGGCCGTCACGAACAGCAGGCCCTGCGCCGATGCGATCTCGGCCTTCAGGCGCTTCACTGATACCGATGGATTGGCGTCGTCATCCTGATTGTAGAGCGGCAGATCGCCGATCTCGATCTGTTTGAACGAGAACTCAGCCGACGCCATTTTGACGAGGGTTGCGGCAAGCTTCCGATTGAACGGGTCCTTGCGCAAGCTGCCGATGAATACGGCGATCTGGTGACGGGACATGGTGGTTTCCTTCAAGAGTTATTTGGGAACTGGCGATCAAATTTTCCCCTGCGAAAGCCGCAACTTAGTGCCGATCACGCACTACCAGCGCGATCCACAGTGTTCAGTTGCAACCCATCCGGGCTCTTGGCCCCAAGTGCTACAATCCACAGGCAGATAAGGTTCACGACAGGCACACAGGCCAGCAACGCCAAGAACGGCGAATAGCCGGGTTTCCTGAGGATTAGGCCGATCGGATAGACGCCGACGCCGCCGCTTTGATCGACGAAGCACGCGACCAGGTTAGGCGCTCGGTCGAGGCGATCAAAGAGCGCAAGCGCAATGAAGAGGACGAAAGCGATACGGACTGGACCCACATCGTGACACAAAAGAAGGAAGAAGCCCCCGTGCCGCCCGCGCACGCAGCGATGCGGTCCATATTCGACGACATCGACAAGTAGAATCGATAGGTCCTAAGTGTTGGTTGATGCACAGCCATCTGATTTACTGTCTGCAATCTACTTCCGGACGTCTGAACCCACCAATGATCAATCGGACAGACCACGTTAGCGGTATAGCGGCTTGTTTACGCCGGCGGCTCATCATTCAGCATCCGCTTCGCTGGGTATCTTCCCAGCATCTGCCAATCCACTACCGGCCCCATTCCGGTCATTGCACGTTGGTGCTCGCAACTTCCGCTCTTGACCCAAGAAGGTCATTTAAGGGCCAAAGCAACCGCCGGAAAGCAGACCTTTCCCCCGAGCCGCGCGGCCCTGTAGCGCGGCGTCTGAGCGAGGCGAGGCGGTTCAGGGCGCTATCGCACGCAAGGCCTGGCCAGTCGCCGCATCCGCCGGGAAGAACGCCTCGATCGCCAGCTCTGATAGGGTGATGTCGACCGGTGTTCCGAAGACGGTTGTGGTCGACAGGAACGAGAGGACTCCAGTCGGCGTTCTCAGCTGAAGAGGGATCACGATGCCGGCATAGCTCTTGATAAGTTGATCGCCGGATTTGTCCGTTAGGGGCGCGGGATAGGCCTGCAGTTCCTTGAACAGCATCTCCAGCTGCGGATCTGCCGTGACCTCGATCTGGTGGCGCAAACGGTCAAGCAGATGCGCTCGCCATTCGGCCAGATTGACGATATGCGGCGCCAATCCTTCCGGCGCGAGACTGAGCCGGAGCACATTCACCGGCGGCTTCAGCAGCGTCTGGTCGCCGACCATGCCGAGAAACACCGGCACGACGGCGTTCGCCGCAACGAGCGTCCAGTGACGGTCGATCGCCAGTGCGGGAAAGGGTTCGTGGCCCTTGAGCACAAGATCGATGGCCGCGCGCGCAGCCCCCAGCGCGGGGTCATCAAGCGAGCGCTCCAGGAAGGCCGGAGCATAGCCCGCCGCCAGCAGCATGGCGTTTCTCTCCCTG
>CAXTUM010000148.1:0-6656 GCA_964247205.1 uncultured Beijerinckiaceae bacterium | reverse complement strand
AGCGCGTTCAGCACAGAAAGGGCGCGGTCGGAAACGCCAAGCTTTTCGCGGATCTCCGTCAGCGTGCGGAACAGCTTCCACTTGTTAACCGCTTCGGGCGCATTGGACCCGGGAGCCGCTGCCGCTTCGAGGTTACGTTTCATCTCCATCCCGGCAGCAATCTGGCCAAGCGAAGCCGGACGCCGCCCGAAAGGCGTCGTGGTTGAATGGGACAGGGACATGGTTCAGCCTCAGCTTTGGCGCGAGGCAAAAGGGATCAGTTACACCCAAAAGGCGTTTCGACTCTTGACAGCAATAGGCGGAAGTGATTCTCTGGGTTTGCGAGACTACAGAGGGGCTTCCGGCGGAAACGTCTGGGGGCCTTTCTCTTTTGCGGTGCTCTCCTTGGGGTTACGGGAACGCGGTTCAGGACGTCCCGGTCCGCTCAACGGCAGCGGAAAATTCCGCATGCAGCTGGTCGAGCCGTGATTGCAAAAACGCGGTGAAGGCGGCTGAATCCGCGCCGCCGAATGAGAGCTGGCCGGATGTCGTGCCCCGCCTGCGCGTCACCTCCAGGCGGCCATCGGCGCTGCGCCACGCCGACACATCAGCGACAGGCGCAGGCTTCGCGGCCAGCGCGGCGATGACCGCAGCAAACCGCTGGTCGCTGTCCTTCGCTTGGAAGCCGGGAGAAGCCAGCAGCATTTCGACAGTATCAGGCACACGCTTCCCGCCAAGAAGCTCGCCGAGCTTCATCCAGCGCGGACGGCCTGTTTTGGGCGCGGGGCCGATGCGTTCGATCAGGCGGCTGTTGATCGTCTCGATCACCGCGATATAACGCGCGATATCCGCCTTGTGCACATCCAGCGCCGCCATGATGGTGTGGCGCGAGAAGCCGCGCTCCTCCAGCACCGCTGCAAAGCGCGCGCGTTCGATAAAGCTGAGATCAAGCCGCGCATTGTTTTCCTGGCCTTGCGCGATGACAAGTTCATCATCGCTCATAGCTTTCACCACGGCGCGCACAGGCCGCCCGAGACGCCGCAGGGCAGAGAGCCGACGATGGCCGTAAACCGCTTCGTAGTGGCCGGGCTTCTCAGGATGCGGACGCACAAGAATGGGCACCTGCTGGCCGTGTTCCGCGATCGAGGTTTCCAGAGCGCCGTCGGCCTCGCGCAGTTCATCCATGCGGTCGCGGATAAAGGCCGCATCCACAAGCGCGGGATCGATCTGCACCACGGTCTCACCGCCCGAAAGCGTCTCGCGCAAGGCGCTGGCTTCCTCCGCCGCCAGCTTCATGCCGTCCAGTTCAAGGCCCATGGCTTTCAGCGCACCAGAGCCCGAGCGCGGAACCTGGAGAGGGGAGGGGGCGGCAGCGGGCGAAACAATGCCTGTCATGGGACGCAAGGCTGCAGGCACCAACGCTTTCGTCTCCGGCGCGATGTCGCCAGCGAACAAGGCTCTCAGATCATCCCGGCGGCGGCTCATGTGACAGCGCTCCCGTTCGCGGCGTGGCTGCGTCCCCAGGCTTTGAGGATCAGGCCCTCGATCTCGGTGTTGACGGCATCAAAGGACTCTAGCGCGCGGTCGTAGGTGGTGCGTGTGAAGGCCTCGCGCGTCACCTCGTAAAGCGTTTGCTTGGTGAGACCGGCATCGGCCACGGCCGTGGATTTCAGCATCGTATTGGTGAGCACCCGCGCGCCGAAAAGGTTGCGCAGGAAACCCACGATCTGCGCCTGCGGACCGTCATTGGGCTCATGACGCGTCACGACGTAACTCTGGAAGTCATAGGACAAACGCCCGCCGGATTCCCGCACGACCGCCAGCAAATCCGCCGTCATGAACAGGAACTGGCTCATCGACGCCACATCGAGCATTTGCGGATGCAGTGTCACCAGCAGGCCGGAAGCCGCACACAGCGCGCCCAGCGTCAGGAAACCCAGTTGCGGCGGGCAATCGATGACGATCACGTCGTAATTGTCGGCAACGCTCTCCAGCGCAGCCCGGACCCGGGTGAAGAACAGCGCTTCCGTACCGTCACCAGGCCGCCGGGAGGCCAGCATCTTGGGCGTGGTATGCTCGAATTCATGCAGTTCGAGATTGGCCGGGATGAGATCAAGACCGGGAAAGTATGTCTTGCGCACAACCTCGGAAGCCGGGCGGCGTTTGCCGTCATAGCGGATCGCGGCGTAGAGCGTTTCATTCTCGCCCACATCGAATTCCGGCATGATGCCGAAAAGCGCGGAGAGCGACGCCTGCGGATCGAGATCCACCGCCAGAACACGGTAGCCCTTCAGCGCAAGCCCCTGCGCCAGATGCGCCGCCGTCGTGGTCTTGCCGGAGCCGCCCTTGAAATTGGTGACGGCGATGACCTGCACATGCTCGCCTGTCTGCCGGTGCGGCAGATAGCGGCGGCCGCGCCCGCCGCTGGCCTGCGTCAGATGCGCCCGCAGCGCGTTGATCTCTTCCAGCGTGTAGAGCCGCCGTCCGCCCGCACCGGTCTCTGGCTGCGGTCCGGAGCCTTCCAGCGAAAGCTGCCTGAGATAGCTGTCGGAGACACCGATGAGACGCGCGGCCTCGCCCGATGTGAAACGCCGAAGCTTCTTGTCGGACGATGGCGGAAACAGCCGCGACCGCAGCCGTTGCAGTTCAGCAGACAATGCGGCAGCATCAGCTGCAATCAGCCGATCCGCATCATCCGTGCCCGTGTTGGCAATCGCTGCACTCACACTTCACTCCGTCAGTCACGCTTATTGACGGTGTATCGCCGAAAAGCGTTTGTATGAACGACTCAAGCTCCGAGTCGCGTCAAGAAGTTTTTGGTTAACGCGCGTTAAGGAATTGAGACATTTCCTTCTCCAGCCTGCGGGAGAAGGTGACCCGAAGGGGTGGATGAGGGCGCTTTTCACTTCCCTCACCCGTCTCGGCTTCGCCTCGCCACCCTCTCCCGCGAGCGGGCGAGGGAAGGTCCAGCACTGGCCCAAGATTTGCGTTGCCACATCCGGCGTTTTGGAGAACGCTGGGAATGTCATTGTTCAGGGAGGTGCAGACATGAAACACGTTGAAGACATACGCAGCGGAACGGAGTTGAACCGCCGTTCCGTTATCCAGCTCGGCGGCGGGCTCGCCCTCATGACTGCCAGCGGCAGCGCCGTGCTGGCGCAGGCGAAATCGAAACCGCTGAAAGTGGCGTCGATCTACACGGTGCCGGTGGAGCAGCAATGGGTGTCACGCATCCACAAGGCGCTGAACGCTGCCAAAGATCGCGGCGACATCACTTACAAATGGTCGGAAAACGTCGCGAATACCGATTACGAACGCGTCATGCGCCAGTATTCCACCGAGGGTATGGACCTGATCGTGGGCGAATCCTTCGCGGTGGAGCGTGCAGCGCGGCGTGTGGCGGCGGATTTCCCCAAGATTGCCTATCTGATGGGCTCATCCTTCCAGCCGTCGAAACCGAACTACGCGGTGTTCGACAACTTCATCCACGAGCCATCCTATCTGACGGGCATGGTGGCGGGCAAGGCGACCAAATCGAACGTGATCGGCCTCGTCGGCGGCTATGCGATTCCCGAGGTCAACCGGCTGATGCATGCGTTCATGGAGGGCGCGCTCTCCGTCAACAAGGACGTGAAGTTCCTCGTGACGTTCATCAACTCCTGGTACGATCCCCCCAAGGCGAAAGAAGCCGCTTTCGCCATGATCGATAAAAAGGCGGATGTCATGTACGCCGAGCGCTTCGGCGTGTCGGATGCCGCCAAGGAGCGCGGCGTCAAGGCGATCGGCAATGTGATCGACACGGCGGCGCAATATCCCGGTGTGGTGCTGGCGTCAGCGCTCTGGCACATGGAACCCACCATCGACCGGGTGATTCTCGCTGTGCTGGGCGGCGGGTTCGAGCCGCTGGACTACGGCTCCTACAGCTATATGGCGCATGGGGGCGCGGCGCTTTCGCCGCTGGATCCCGCGCTGGTGCCCGCCGATGTCATTGCCGCAGTGAAGGCCAAGGAGAAGGATATTCTCGATGGTCTGTTCCGCGTCAATGTCAACGACGCCGAGCCCAAGTCCACGCTGTGACCATGGCGGCGCCGCGAGGCTCTGACGCCTCGCGGGTTCCCTCTCCCGGACGCAACCTATGGTGACGCAAACTTCAGCTGATGCCGGAAAGGCTGTCCTGCGCCTTGAGGGCATCAGCAAGCGCTTCGGCGCACTGCAGGCCAACGACACCATCGATCTCGATCTTCAGGAGGGCGAGATCGTGGCGCTTCTGGGCGAGAACGGCGCTGGCAAGACCACGCTGATGAACATCCTGTTCGGCCATTACGTGGCGGACAGCGGTCGCGTGCTGCTGGCCGGGCAAGGGGGCGGGCAGGGGGGCTGGACCGAACTGCCGAGGGGATCGCCGCAGGCTGCCCTGAAAGCAGGCATCGGCATGGTGCACCAGCATTTCACCCTGGCCGAAAACCTGACCGGCCTCGAGAATATCATTCTGGGCATGGAGCGCTGGTTCAGCCTTGGCGGCGGGCGGGGCGAGGCTCTTCAAAGGCTCAAGGCGCTGATGGACCGCACCGGTCTCACCGCACGGCTGGATGTGCCAGTGGAGCGGCTTGGCGTCGGTGAGCGCCAGCGCATCGAAATCCTGAAAGCCTTGTTCCGCGACGCACGCATTCTGGTGCTGGATGAACCGACGGCTGTGCTTACACCGCAGGAAGCCGAGGGGCTGTTCAGGGCTGTGAAAATTCTGGCCGCGTCCGGGCTGGCCGTGATCTTCATCAGCCACAAGCTGCCTGAAGTGATGGCTTTGTGCCAGCGCATCGTTGTGCTGCGCGGCGGTCGGAAGGTGGCGGATCGCCCCGTGGAAGGCGCGGATCAGGCGACTATCGCGACGCTGATGGTGGGACGCACAGTAGACATTGAACGCCCCGCGCCAGCAACGCCAGGAGAGCCGGTTCTCGTGCTGCGCAGCGTCACGGCGGGGCAGGGGAGGGAGGCGCTGACAAGGACCAATCTCCAGCTTTGTGCAGGAGAGATCCTCGGCATCGCCGGTGTGTCCGGCAACGGGCAGGCGACGCTGGCCGGGCTGGTTGCAGGGCTGGTGAAGCCGGATGCGGGCGACCTCGTTATTCTGGGCGTCGTAGGCGCTGCAACACCGGCAGAGCTTATGCACCGCGGCGTGGGCCGTCTCGCGGAGGACCGCCACCGCGACGGCATGGTGGCCGACATGAGCGTGGCGGAAAATCTGGTGATGGAGCGGCGGTGCGACGCTGGTTTCCAGCACAGCGGCTTCATCCGCCACGATGCCGTGATGCAGGAGGCCGAAGCGGCGATCACCAGCTACGACATCCGCTGTCCGGGACCCGATGCACCGCTCCGGCTGCTGTCGGGCGGCAACATTCAGAAGCTGCTGCTGGCGCGCGCCATGGCTGGCGCTCCGAAGCTGATCCTGGCCAATCAGCCGACGCGCGGCCTCGATGTGGGAGCGACAGCGCAGGTGCATCAGCGCCTGCGCGATGCGGCACTGGCGGGTGCAGGCGTGCTGCTGATCTCGGACGATCTGGATGAATTGCTGGCGCTCTCCCACCGCGTCGCCGTGATGCATGCCGGAACGCTGACGCCGGGCGTAGCGTCCAGCGATCTCGATACGGCCAGCATCGGCCTTGCCATGGCGGGGCAAGCTGGCGAAAAATTCAGGGCCGCCGCATGATCCGGCTGGAACCCCGCGCCGCGCCCTCTGTTGCGCTGCTGACCGGCATACCCGTGCTGTCTGCCGCCACGGCGCTTGTGCTGGCGCTGCTGCTGTTGGTCGCCGTCGGCGCTCCGGTGGGACGCGCGACGGGTCTGCTGCTGAACGGTGCGGCGGGGTCAGTGTTTGCTCTCACGGAGACACTGACGCGCGCCACGCCGCTGATCTTCACCGGACTGGCCGCAACCGTCGCCTTCCGGGCGAAATTCTGGAACATCGGCGCGGAAGGACAGCTCTATGCCGGGGCGCTGGCCGCCGTCGCCATGGGCGGCGGGGTGATCACGCTGCCCCCTTTGCTGATGATCCCCCTGATCTGTCTGGCCGGAGCTGCAGCCGGGGCATTGGTGCTGCTGGGACCTGTGATCCTGAAAGCGAAACTGGCGGTGGATGAAGTCGTCACGACGCTCTTGATCAATTTCATCATTCTCCTCGCCGTGCAGATGATGCTCGAGGGGCCTATGAAAGACCCGATGAGCATGGGCTGGCCGCAGAGCCTGCCAATCATCGATGAGGGCGTGCTGCCCAAGCTGCTGGACCAGATGCGGCTGCATGCAGGCATCATCATCGCGCTGATCGCGGCGCTGGCTGTGCATGTGCTGCTGCGCCATACCGTGATCGGCTTCGAGATGCGCGCGGTTGGCGGCAATCTGGCCGCGGCGCGGTTCGGCGGCATTCCGGTCACGGCGACGCTGGTGAAAACGGCACTGTTCTCCGGTGCGCTGGCAGGCCTTGCAGGTGTGAGCGAGGTGGCAGGCCTGAAAGGTTATCTCACGGCTGATCTCTCGCCCGGCTTCGGTTATGCCGGGATTGTCGTGGCGATGCTGGCCGCGCTCAATCCGCTGGCGGTCATCCCCGCCGCGATCTTCGTGGCAGGTGTCTTCGTGGGGGCCGACACGATGAGCCGAACGCTCGGTATCTCGAATTATTTCGCTGA
>CAXTUM010000147.1:0-6663 GCA_964247205.1 uncultured Beijerinckiaceae bacterium | reverse complement strand
TTCGCGGAAGCGGGCGGTTTGCTGTCCTACGGGCCGGAGTTGGGCGACCTTGCCAGGCGCATGGCGAACGACGTGCACCAGATTCTGGGCGGGACGAAGCCGGGCGATATCCCGATCTATCTGCCGACGAAATACGAGCTGGTGCTCAATCTGAAGACGGCGAAGGCGCTCGACCTCGTCATTCCGCAATCCGTGTTGGCTCAAGCCGACGAGGTGATCGAATGAAGCGCAGGGAGTTCATGGCGGGTCTTGGCGGCGCGGCGGCTGTATGGCCGTTGGTCACGAGCCCGAAGCCGCTGCTCGCCCAGACATCCGCCCGGGTCTACCGGCTCGGACACATATCGAATTCCATCATCTCCCAGAATGTGAGCCGCGAGGTCATCCTGCCGGAACTGGCGAAGCTTGGCTTCGTGGAGGGCCGCAACCTCGTCTTCGACGGGCGCGTGGGCGAGCCCGATGCGCTGCCGGGTCTGATGCGCGAGTTGCTGGCCGCCAGACCCGACGCCATCATCGCCGTCGGTCCCGTTCTGACGGCTGTCGGCGCGGCCACACGCACGGTGCCGATTGTCAGCTTCGGCCGCGATCCGGTCGAGCTTGGGCTGGCACGGAGCTACGCGAGACCGGGCGGGAACGTCACCGGAGTCGTAATCCTGCAAAGCGAACTTGAGGCCAAACGGCTGTCGATCCTGCATGAGGCTGTGCCAGACCGTCGGCGCATGGCGGTTCTCGTGCCATCGTCTGCGGCTTCTGCCGCGACGGCAGCCGGCGAGGCCGCGCTGCGCAAGGCTGCGGCAGGCCTTGGCGTCGAATTGCTGGCCTTCCCTGTGACCTCGCCAGCCGACTATCCGTCGGCATACGCCGCGATGCGCGCGGCGGGCGCGCAGGCGCTGTTGATCAGCGCAACCTCGGAATTCTTCCGGGATGGCCAGCAGCTTGCGGCGCTTGCTCTGGAGGCGCAATTGCCGACGGTGTGTGAATGGGCCGAAATGGCGCAGATGGGATGCCTGATCGGTTATGGCCCGAACCGAACCGCCCTGCGCAAGCGCATGGCCGACCAGATTGGCCAGATATTTCGCGGCACGGCGCCCGGCGATATTGCGGTCGAGAGGCCGGTGCTGTTCGAATTCGCGCTCAACCAGAAGGTGGCCAAAGCGCTTGGCATCGCCATTCCCACACTGGTGCTGGCGCAGGCCGACGAGGTGATCGAATGAGGCGGCGGAGAAATGCCTACGGAACGGCGGACGTCCACGGATCGATGATGGGCAAATTCAGCACCCTGAAATCCGCTGTATTGCGTGTGACCAGCGTCAGATCGTGTCGTTCGGCGGTGGCCGCGATCAATGCGTCGATGGCCTCGATATCGTGCCCGGCCTTCTTCGAACGCACAGCGGTAGCCCCCCACAGCAGTCCGAGCGCCGCATCGACCGGCAGAATGCGATCCTCGAAGCGCGGAATGAGCTCGTTCAGCAGCCACTCCCGCAGGCGCTGCTGCTTTCGGCCAGTGGCCATGCCCTCCACGCCACGACTGATTTCCGCCAGCGTCGCTGAGCTGATGAAACATGCATCCTCGTCGGCAGCGGCGAGCCATGCCATGACATTGGCATCGGGCGATGGCCGGGTCGCCTCCGAGATCACATTGGTGTCGAGGAGAAAGCCCGCATTACCCGATCTCGGCATTGCGCAACCGGCCCTTGATACGCGGCAAATCCAGCCCGGCACCGCCGAGTGCCGAGGCCGCAAGAAAATCGGCCAGCGTGCCCTTGCGCTCGGTCCGGCGCTTCCACTCCGCCGCCTCAACCACGACGACAGCTGTTTCGCCATTGCGCGTGATCGTCTGCGGCTGGCCCGTCATCGCCCGCTCGATCACCTCGCTGAGCCGGGCCTTGGCCTGAGCAACAGTCCAGACTTCCATGACGGCGCTCCTATTATGACCACTATGACTAAGATAGTCATAGTACCTTCAACCGTCAACGCGCATCCATCGACAATCCGCACAAAAGAGGTGATCGAATGAGACGCCGTGAGTTCATCGGAGCAGCCGCCACCGCTGTCTTACTGCCGCTCGCGGCGATGGCACAACAGGACGGACGCATGCGGCGCATCGGCGTTCTCCTGGGCACCACCGACGAACCGGTGGGGCAAGGCCGTGTCCGGGCGTTTCGCCAGGGATTGCAGGAACTGAAGTGGATCGAAGGTGTCAACATCCGCATCGATCTGCGCTGGGGGGCGGGCGACGCCGCGCTGATCAAGGCGCAAGCCGCGGAGATCGTCGGCCTTGCGCCGGATGTGATCCTCGGGATCAATACGCCGGTCTTGCGGGCACTGAAGGAAGCCACGCAAACCATTCCGGTTGTCTTCGCGGGCCTTGCCGATCCTGTTGGCGAAGGCATCGTCGCGGGTCTGGCCAGTCCGGGCGGCAATATCACCGGCTTCACCAGTTTCGAGGCGCCCATCGCGGGCAAATGGCTGCAACTCCTGAAGGAGCTTTCCCCCGGCATTAAACGTATCGCCGCGATCTACAATCCGGCCACCGCGCCCCATGCGCTGTTCTGGCCTGCTCTGGAATCCGCCGCACCAATGGCAGGCGTGACGCTGATACGCGCGACCGTCAGCGACGTGGCCGCCATTGAAAGCGCCATCGCCGCCATCGGCAGCGAACCCGGCGGCGGCCTGTTGATCGTGCCCGACACCTTCACGGCGCGTCATCGCGCGCTGATCCTCGCGCTCGTGGCCCGTCATCGCGTACCGACGATTTACCCCGTGCGGGATTGGATTTCAGATGGTGGCCTGATCGCCTACAGTTCCGATTTCAACGACCAGAGTCGGCGCGCGGCCTCCTACGTGGACCGCATTCTTCGCGGAGCCAAACCGTCCGATCTTCCGGTTCAGCAACCGGTTGCATATCAGCTGATGCTCAATCTCAAGACGGCGGCGGCGCTGGGCATCGAGGTACCATCGCTCCTGCTCGCGCGTGCTGACGAGGTGATCGAATGAGGCGGCGGGCGTTCATCAGTCTTATGGGCGCGACGCTCACCATGTCGCTTCCAGCCCTCGCGCAACCCGCGCGCAAGCCTGTCATCGGCATGCTCTTCCACTCCAATCCCGAACCGCCTCTCACCCTGATACGCAATGCCCTGGGAGGACTCGGCTACCGGGACGGCGACACAGCCGGGTTTGATATCCATGTTGCCGAAGGATCGGACGCGCGTCTTGCCGAAATGGCAGCAGCCCTTGTCGCGCGCAAGGTGGATGTCATCGTCGCCTTCACGACACCGGCGGCGCTGGCGGCGAAGGCCGCGACGGGCAGCATTCCGATTGTCATGGGTGGCGTTGCCGATCCTGTCAGCTCCGGTCTGGTGGCGAGCCTCGCCCGGCCCGGCGGCAACATCACAGGCGTCTCCGCCGCAATCGCCGAAACGAGCGGCAAGATTCTCGGATTGCTGCGGGAGGCGGTCCCGGCGGCGACCCGAATCGGCGTGCTCGTCAACACGGCTGATCCGTTCCATGTGCGGCTGATCGAGCAGATCGAACTGGCCAACCGCAGCGTCAAGGTCGAGCTGCGCATCTTCAGGGCTGCAAAACGCGAAGAGATCGCAGCCGCCTTCGAGGCCATGGCGGCGCAAAAGGTTGATGCCGCCATCATCCAGCCGACGCTGCCGCGCGCGGAGGTGATCGCCCTGTCGATCCGGCACAAGCTGCCGACAGGATCGGCAGTCCGGGGCTACGCCGAGGATGGCGGCTTCCTGGCTTACGGTGGAAACCTGGCCGATCAATCTGCCGTGGTGGCCGGACACGTTGACAGAATCCTCAAAGGCGCGAAACCTGCCGATATTCCGGTGCAGCAGCCGACGAAGTTCGAGCTGGTGATCAATATGAAGACAGCGAAGGCGCTGGGCCTCGAGATACCAACGCTGTTGCTCGCGCAGGCCGACGAGGTGATTGAATGAGGCGCAGGCAATTCATCGCACTGGGCGGCGCGGCTGCTACGTCATGGCCGCTCGCCTCCCGCGCCCAGCAACCCGGGCGCATGCCACGCGTCGGAATCATGCTCACGGTGCCCGAGGCCGATCCCCAGTCGCAGACGCAGCTTGCCGCGTTCCGGGCCGGACTTGAGGCGCTTGGCTGGAAGGAAGGCCGCAATATCCAGTTTGAATACCGCTGGCCGGGTGGAGACCTTGGCCGCGCCCGGGTGTTTGCGGCGGAGCTTGCCGGTCTTGCGCCCGCTGCCATTTATATCGGCGGCACTATTGCCTTGACGGCGATGCGCGAGGCCACAACGACAATCCCCATCGTCTTCATCAATGTCGCTGATCCCGTTGGCGGAGGCTTTGTTGCGAGCCTTGCACGGCCGGGCGGCAATGTGACCGGATTTACGCCGACGGAGTACGAACTCGCGGGGAAATGGCTCCAGTTGCTCAAGGACATGGCGCCCGGTCTCACGCGGGTCGCGATGCTGGGCGATCCCAATTTCGCCAGTTTCAAAGGATTTCAGGCCTCGTTCGAGAAAACTGCGACATCGCTGTCCGTCGAGCCGGTCTCCCTTGGCGCGAGCAGCGCAGATGACATCGAGCGGGGGATCCAGTCCTTCGCGGCTCAGCCGAATGGAGGATTGATCTCGCTCGCCACGGCGACGTCCAGCCTCCACCACGATCTGATCGTCAAGCTGGTGAACAAACATAAAATACCTGCGATCCACTGGAACCGCGGGCTGGTTGTCAGAGGGGGTCTGATGTCCTACGGATCGGACGTTGCGGATTTTGCCCGGCAGGCGGCGACCTATATCGACCGCATTCTCAAAGGGGCGAAACCAAGTGACCTTCCCGTCCAGGGCCCGACCAAGTTCCAGCTCGTCATCAATGCCGTTGCCGCCAGGGCGATTGATCTCACCATCCCCACGCTCATGCTCGCGCAGGCCGACGAGGTGATTGAGTGAGGCGGCGGGAGTTCATGGCATGCGTTGGCGGCGCCGCCTTTCTGGCGTCAACAAGCGCCATGCCGCAGACACCAAGCCGCATTCGACGGATCGGAGTCCTCAGCGGAATTGCTGCTGAGGATCCCGATGCACCGCTCCGCATTGCGGCATTCCGTTCAGGACTCGCTGCTCTTGGCTGGATGGAGGGACAAAATGCCGTCGTCGAATATCGGTGGGCGGCAGGCGACCTCGACAAGATGGCGGTGTTCGCCAAACAGCTGATCGACTTTCAGGCGGATGTCCTTGTTGCGCAATCAACCCCCGCCGTTGCCGCTTTTCGGCGTGAAACCCAAACCATCCCGATCGTGTTCGTGAACGTCGTCGATCCGATCGGTAGCGGTCTGGTCGCGAGTTTGGCGCGACCGGGAGGCAATATTACGGGATTTACTAATTTCGAGGCAGGTATGGGCGGCAAGTGGTTGCAGTTTTTGCATGAAATTGCAGACCGCATGGAGCGGGTCGCCATTCTTTTTAATCCACGCACAACTCCATATGCGATCTTTCTCAAAGCGATTGAGGTGGCTGCGCCCTCATACGGTCTGACAACTCTTGCTACCCCCGTTCATTCTGCCGAAGAACTGGGGATGGTCCTGAAGGATCTTGCAGATAAGGCAAATACCGGTCTGGTGGCACTTCCAGACACGTTTATCTCCACGCACCGTGACCTCTTCATTGCGCTATCGGCAAGCCATCGCTTACCTGCAATTTATCCGTTTCGCTATTTTGCAACCGGCGGGGGCCTCATATCCTATGGTGTTGAGACCAACCGTGTGTATCGTCAGGCCGCGACCTATGTGGATCGCATTCTCAAGGGTACTTCACCGCTGGACCTTCCGGTCCAGGCACCAACAGTGCTTGAACTGGTGATCAACCTCAAGACGGCAAAGGCTCTCGACCTCGACGTTCCGCCGCTTCTGCTTGCCCGCGCCGACGAGGTGATCGAATGAGCGTCCCGCTTCTTAAACGCCGTGATATTTTGAAGCTCGCCGGTGGTTTGGCGATCCTGCCCGCGCCGGCGCTGGCGCAGGCGAGCAAACCAATCGTGGCATTCATCTTTGCCGTGAGTCCACTGTCAGAGATGACCGGGGATAATCCCATATCCACCCCCACAAGGGCATTCATTGCCGGTTTGCGCAAGCGCGGGTGGATAGAGGGGCGCAATATCGTGATCGAGCGGATCACGCTTGAAGGCCGCTATGAGCGCGCGCCAGCCATTTTCTCCGATCTCGTGGCACGCGGCGTTGATGTGATTGTGCCACCCAACCCGCTGCCCGTTCTCCAGATCGCAAAAGACCTCGTGAAAACGATCCCTATGGTGGCAAGCCTGAACTCCGATCCCGTCGTCAACGGCCTGGTCGCAAGTCTTGCGCAACCGGGCGGAAACCTGACGGGAGTATCAACAGTAACTGGTCCGGAACTGCAGTATAAAAGATTACAGCTTTTGAAGGAGCTGGTTCCACACGCGAGCAGGATTGCCTATCTCGGTACGGGTGAGCACTGGGACCTGTTTGCTGCCGGCCGTGCGGCAGCTGATCGGCCTCGCATCTTCGCGCTGGTCGATGCACCCGCTCAATACGATGCGGCCTTTGCGCATATCCTGAGCGAACGGGCAGATGCGCTGTATGTGTCCGGCGGAGCAGCCGCCTACAACAATGCCGGGCGTATTGCTGCCTTCGCCGCGCAGCACGGCT
>CAXTUM010000146.1:0-6668 GCA_964247205.1 uncultured Beijerinckiaceae bacterium | reverse complement strand
GATGGCGCATCTATTGTGATTGATGGCGGCCTGAGTCTGCCCGTCCCGTCGTCACGTCAGGCGATCCTTGCGCCAATCAAGGGCAAGGTCATGACATTCGGGATCAGACCCGAGCACATCACAGTCGGCAGCGGCGCCAAGGATCTTCTCCACGCAGAGATCATCCTCACCGAACCTCTGGGATCGGATACGCTGGCCCTCCTCAGGATCGGCAAGGCCGAGATGACAGGGCGCTTTCCGCCGGATGTCGGGCTCAAGCCAGGCAGCACACGCGGTGTTTCGCTTGCCATGGACAAGTTTCACCTGTTCGATACGCAAACCGGGGTGGCTGCCGCATAAGGGGCGCGACCCGGACACCAACAACCGGCCGGAACAGGCCGAACATTACTGGAGGAAAGTCATGATTACACGCAAACACGTTCTCGCAGGGCTCGCTGCGGCACTCGCACTCGGCGTCTCGTCCGCCGCGATGGCACAGACTACTCTTCGCATATTCACCGGCGGGCAGCAGCGCCCTGATGTGATGCGCAAGATCGCGGATGAGTATGAAAAGCGCGCGCCGGGCATCAAGATCGAGGTCGAGGTGGGCGGAGCGACATCCGAGCAGCAGCAACAGTACCTGAACACGGTGCTGGCCTCCAAGGATTCCGCGCTTGACGTCATCCTGATCGACGTGATCCGCCCGGCGCAATATGCCGCCGCCGGCTGGGCAGAGCCGCTGGACAGCTATCTGGGTGCAGAGAAGGACGCCGTGATGGCAAAGTATCTGCCAGCGTACCGCGAGGCGAACATCGTGGGCGGCAAAGTCATTGCATTGCCCTATTTCGCCGATGCACAGTTCCTCTATTACCGCAAGGACCTGCTGGAGAAGCACGGCGTTCAGCCGCCCAAGACATGGGATGAGCTCAAGTCCGGCGCCGAGAAGATCATGAAGGCGGAAGGCAATGCCAATCTCTCGGGTTTCCAGACGGCGGGTGCTCCCATCGAAGGCACGGTCTGCACCTATCTCGTTCCGATGTGGGGTGCGGGGGGCAACCTGACCGATGCTGCAGGCAAGCTCACGCTGGGCACGGATGCCGCAAAAAAGGCCTTGCAGCTCTGGGCTGACCTGAAAGCAGCCAATGTGACGCCGCCAAACCTTGCCGAAATTCCGACGGACCGCATCCGCCAGAACTTTCAGGCCGGAAACCTCATTTATGGCATGACCTGGGGTTATGTCTGGAACCGTGCGGAAGGCGACGCGGACAGCACTGTCAAGGGCAAGGTTGGCGTGGTGCCACTGCCCGGTTTTACAGCCGGAGCGGGAGCAACCTGCATCGGCGGCTGGCAGCTCACGGTTTCATCCTATTCGAAAAACAAGGCCGAGGCCTATAAATTCATGCGCTATCTCTCATCGCCTGAAGTCTCGAAGGCGCAGGCGATTGCGGCTTCGCATCTTCCAGTGTTCGCCGAGGTCTATACCGACGCCGATGTGTTGAAAGCGAACCCGTGGTTCAAGGATGCGCTTCCTGTGGTGCAGACTGCACGTTCGCGGCCCGTGTCACCGGCATATCCGCGTGTCTCGGAGGTCATGCGGACCAACATGAATGCCTTCCTCGCGGGAGCCAAGACGGCGGATGCTGCGCTCGGTGACATGACGAAGGATCTTGGGCAGATCTTCCGCTGACATGACACAGCGCCTCTCACCCCTCGAATCCTCGGAACGCCGGCTTGGCCTCGCCATGCTGGCGCCAGCAGTGCTTTTGCTGGCGGTGACGGTGCTTTATCCTATCGCGGCGCTGATCCGCGGCTCGTTCAGCGAAAACAAGCTGACCGAACCGTGGATGGCCAAGCCGTGGATCGGGTTCGAGAACTACGTGAAGGCCCTGGGCGACGAGCGTTTCTGGGAAGCGACCTGGCATACATTGCTTTTCATCATCATCACCGTGCCCGGTGCGGTGCTTGTGGGGCTTGGCCTCGCATTGCTGGCCAACCAGCCGTTCAAGGTAAAATGGCCAGTGCGGCTGGGACTTCTCGTGCCGTGGGCGCTGCCGCTGGTATTTGCGGGTCTGATCTTCCGCTGGTTCTTCGAGTACCAGCAGGGGCTCGTGAACAACGCCTTTCTCTGGATGGGCCTGTCACCGGTCAACTGGCTGACACGCGAGGGACCGGCCTTTTTCGCGATCTGCATCGCCATCATCTGGAAGACCTCCAGCTTTGCGGCGCTCGTGCTGCTGGCAGGCCTGCAGACCATCCCGAAGTCACTCTATGAAGCGGCGGAAGTGGATGGCGCGAACAAATGGCGGCAGTTCGTGGAAATCACACTGCCGATGCTGCGACCCGCGATTTTCGTGGCGCTGATCTTCCGCACCATCACCGCGATCCAGACCTTCGATATTCCACACGCCATGACCAATGGCGGGCCGGGCACCGCGACGGAAACGCTGGCGATGTATATCCACAAGACGACCATCGACTCGCTTGATCTGGGTTATGGATCGACACTCGCGGTTCTGATGTTCATTGCCTCGGCGATATTGACCAGCTTCTATCTGCGCCACACACGGCGCGATCCTTCGGGCGGGAGAAACTGATGAAATTCCCTTCTCCCCGGAAGATGACATTGATTGCAGGCACCATCGTCGCCGTGAACGGCTTTTTCCCTGCCCTCTGGATTTTGTTCACCTCTCTGAAGACCGAGAGCGAGTTGATGCGGCTGCCGATCACGATCTGGCCTCATGCGCCGACGCTGGCGAACTATACACGCGTCTTCGTCGATCAGCCCATACTGACCTTCATGTGGAATTCTGTTGCCGTCGCCGTGCTGTCAACCGCGCTGTGTGTCACGGTTTCGGCACTCGCGGCCTATGCGCTGGTGCGTCTCAGACTGCCCGCACCCAACCTGATCCTGTCAGGCCTGCTGGCTGTCGCGATGTTCCCGCTGATCTCGCTGATGGTGCCGCTGTTCAGTGTGATGCGCGATCTTTCACTGCTCAATACCTGGTGGGCGCTGATTTTCCCCTATGCGGTACTGTCCATGCCGGTGTGCACGCTGGTGCTGATCTCGTTCTTTCAGGACATTCCCCGTGATCTGGAGAATGCCGCGATGATCGACGGCTGCACCCGGGTTGGCGCACTCTGGCATGTCGTGATTCCGTTGACGGCGCCGGGCGTTTTCACGGCAGCCATTCTGGCTTTCGTCAATTCATGGGATGAATTCCTGCTGGCGCTGACACTCTCGCCCCGCGTCGCCAGCCGAACCTTGCCTGTCGGAATCACTCTGTATCAAGGAGAATTCTCGTTTCCCTGGCCGATCATTTCGGCGGCGCTGATCGTGGCCATTGTGCCGGTGTGTGTCCTGATCGCGATCTTCCAGGAGCGTGTCGTGGGCGGACTGACCAGCGGTGGCATGAAGGGATAGCGAAGCGCCATCAGACCTCGTCCTGAGCCTGTCGAAGGATCGTTGTCTGGGACGCTCGCAAACTGGAGCATCCTTCGACTAGCTCAGGATGAGGTTTGCCATAGCCTCAACAATACCTCAAAAAACAGGCCTAACTGTTCTTTAAGGCCCATCGGCTAGAATCGGTGTTGAAGAAGTATGCGTACCGGGCGGCGACCTGATCCTCACCGCGTTGTCCGGAGTGCTGGAGGGCGTTCATGGATATCGCAACCGCAGTAGGCCTGGTGTTCGGCTTCGGCACGCTCATCGGCCTGATCCTGATCGATGGCGGCAACTTCGCGCAATATTGGGACAAGCACGCATTCATCGTGATCTTCGGCGGCTCATTCGCCGTCACCATGATCCGCTTCCCCTTCGCAGCCATTGGCCACGGCGTGCCGATGGGCATGAAATTCGTTTTCCAGATGCGCAAGATGTACCCCCGCGACCTGATCGAGGAGATCACGCGTGTGGCGGAAGTCGTGCGCAAGTCCGGCCCTATCGCGCTGGAGAATATCACGGTCGACGATCCGTTTCTGGCTCAGGGCGTGCGTTATATTGCTGATGGCTATGATGCGGAATTCATCCGCGGAGCGCTGGAACGCGACCGCGACATGTTCCTGACCCATCTCGATGAAGGACAGAAGATTTACCGCTCCGTCGGTGATTGCGCGCCAGCCTGGGGCATGATCGGCACGCTGATCGGCATGGTCAATATGTTCGCCAATATGGAAGACCCGTCAAAGCTTGGCCCCTTCATGGCGGTCGCCCTGCTCGCGACACTTTACGGCGCGCTGGTCGGCAACCTGATCTGCCTGCCCATCGCCGACAAGCTTCACCTCAAGCTCGACGAGGAGGAAATCTCCCGGACGCTGATCATCGACGGCATTCTGCAGATCCGTGACGCCAAGAGCCCGGCGATCGTCCGCGAGATGCTGCTGGCCTACCTGCCCGAGCATCAGCGCGCTGAAATGCAAGAGGCAACTGCGTAATGGCCCGCAAAAAGGGACATGCAGGCGGCCACGGCTGGTTCGTGACCTTCGCCGATCTGATGGCGCTGCTGATGAGCTTCTTCGTCATGCTTGTCGCGATGTCGTCCTCCAACAAGGAAAAGATGCAGATCGTCGCTGGCTCCATGCGCGAGGCTTTCGGCACGCAGAAGGAAAACCGCCTGGACGGCATCGTCGAAATGAACGGCATTCCCTTCAAGCCGAAGCTGAAGAACGCCCAGAACCTGCCGACGGAATTCGGTTCCGATTTCACTGCGCCAACGACCTTCGACAACCGGATCGACGGCCTGAAAATCGTCCAGTTCGACCGGAAATTCGCGCTCGCCGCCGTTTCACTCCGGCAGGCGCTGCAGGACAACCCTGAAATCGCGGAACTGTCGAAGAACGTCATGATCGAAGAGACCAAGGACGGTCTCAATATCCAGATCGTCGATCAGGACGGTCGCTCCATGTTCGCGGATGCCTCGAAATATCCCTATGAACGGACCCGCAAGCTGCTTGAGACGCTGGCACCGGCGCTTCGGCGGATGTCCAACCGTGTGCAGGTGACCGGACACACATCGTCGCAGCGCTCAGCTTCGCGCCCCGGTTCCGCCGCATGGGATCTGTCGACGGGCCGCGCGCTCGCCGTCCGTGATATTCTCGCGGCATCGGGCGTGCCGGACGACCGCTTCTTCGGCGTTCTGGGCAAAGCGGATTCCGATCCGCTGTTCCCGGATGATCCGACCATGGCCGCCAACCGCCGGATAGGCATTCTGGTGATGCGCGAGGCGCCGCTGGTGCCGATTGGCACGAAACCCTGACAGAATCAGTCGCTGACGATTAGTGACCAGTAGATGTTGTGGCGTGATCCGGCGCGATGCTCAGCAGCCAATCCCAGCCGCCTTCCTGATGTGAAAAGCATCGTTGCATTGTGCACAGGTGAACCTCGCCAGCCCGAAAAAGCATCCGAGATAGTAAAATAACCTGCGGAAGCGCTTTCCCTCGCTTGCCGCTGGCCGAGTCCTGCGGCTGCAAGACGCGTGCGGATGTCCGTTCTGGCCCCCTTCGACACATCGCCGCCAGCGGCCATGGCCGCAGCCTGGCTGGCCGCCTCCGCCATCAGGACCGGGTCTAGGGAGAGCGCAGGAAGACCCTGGTTGCGGCGGTAGCCATTGATGAGATCGCGCGCCGCATCGGCATTCAGCACAGCACCCGATGACGCAATGCTTGCATAGATCGCGGGCGGCGCAGCAGGCGGCGGGGCTGATTGCACGCAGGCTGCGAGTAAAGGAACCAGGGCGCAAAGCGGGTTCATTCGCATTCCTCAAGCGCCCTTTGCACTCGATTTTTCGGCGCTCTCGTCAGGCAGGGGATGATCCTCGAATTCCAGCAATTCGCGCGGACGGCGCGGCATCGGGATATCGATCCTGGCTTTCGACAACTGCTTGTGAATCTGGAACATCATCTCGCTTTTCACGGGCAGGACGAAATCGACATCCACAAAGCAACGAAGCTCGAAATCCATGCTCGCATCGCCGAGCCGCATGAAATAAACTCTTGGCGAGGGGTCTTTCAGCACTTCCTTGTTGTCCCTGGCGACATCGGTGAGAATTTTGCGCACTTTGTCCGGGTCTGACCCGTAGCCGACGCCGATCGGGATTACGATGCGCGCCGTGCGGTCGTTGTGCATCCAGTTCTTGACGCGGCCCGAGATGAACTCCGAGTTGGGCACGATGAGGGAGGCGCGGTCAAAGGTCTCGATCTGGGTGGCCCGCACATTGATCTTCTTCACGATGCCCTGCTCGTCACCTACCACGATCCAGTCGCCGACGCGGATCGGGCGTTCCCAGAGCAGAATCAGGCCCGAGACGAAATTGTTGACGATGGATTGCAGGCCGAAACCGATGCCGACAGACAAGGCACCGGCGACAATCGTGAACTTGTCGAGCGACAGGCCCAGCGTCGAGGCAGCTGCCATCGTCGCCAGGATGATGCCTATGTAACCCACGCTGGTGGCGATGGAGTTGCGCAGGCCTACATCCAGCTTGGTGTGCGGCAGATAGCTCTTCTCCAGCCAGCGCTTGATGCCCTTGGTGATGGTGAAGCCAATGGCAAAAAAGGCGATGGCGAGAATGATCGTGGACAGCGAGATCGTGACGCCGCCCACGGTGAACCCGAACAGCGCGGCGCGCAGCGGGCCGACCGTGTCACCCCCGTCGAGACCCCACGGAGCCAGCACGAACATGGCTGCGGCAATG
>CAXTUM010000145.1:0-6689 GCA_964247205.1 uncultured Beijerinckiaceae bacterium | reverse complement strand
CGAACCCGAACTCAAGATCATCGATGTCTTCATCTGCAAGCTGCGCAAGAAGCTGGCGAATGCGTCGGACGGCAAGAACTACATCGAAACTGTCTGGGGCCGCGGCTACGTGCTGCGCGAGCCGACGGAAATCGAGGAGCGGATTTCGGCCTGACTTCTCCTCCCGATCAGACCGGAAAAAGTGCCCCGCGCGGAAATGCGCGGGGTTTTTTCGTTTTTATCCGATGATTGTCTTTATCCGATGATCTTTCCAGGCCACCAGAACCACCACCCCGGATGATCGTGGTGGAGATGCTCGCCCGCCTCCGCCGCGGCGTCATTATCGCGCAGGATGGCGAAGCAGGTGGCGCCGCTGCCGGACAGGCCCGCGTAAGGGGCGTTTAGAACTGCCTGTAGCGCTTTCAGCACTTCGCCGATCACAGGAGTGACGGCGAGCGCAGCTGGCAACAGGTCGTTGCCGCGCACTGTGAGATCTGCTGCCAGCGCATCAACAGTAACCCACGCCTGCGGAAAAGGCGGCAGATCGCGCTGTTCGATCACGGGATTGGATCGCGCAAAGGCACGGAAGACATCTGGAGTTGCCGTTGGCACGCGCGGATTGGCGAGAAGCAGCGAGAATTCCGGCAAGGCGGGGGCCGACGACAATTCGTCGCCTATTCCGCGCGCGATGATGGCTCTCTCGCTCAGGCAAGCCGGAACATCGGCGCCCAGTTCGCCGGCCAGCCTCGCCAGTTTGGCCGTCGGCCAGCCAAGCGCCCAATACTCGTTGAGCGCCTTCAGCATGGCGGCTGCGTCGGCAGAACCGCCGCCGAGGCCAGCCGCCACGGGAATGTATTTCTCAAGGCAGAAGGAGAGCACGCGTGTGATGCCCGACTCACGCCGCATGATCTCGCAGGCCTTCATCACGAGATTGTGCTGGTCCGCCGTCACCTCGCCCGCGAATTCGCCTGAGACATGGAAATGCGGCAGCTCGCTGTGCCAGCCGTCAATCCTGTCGGCCAGCTCAGTGAAGACGAAGAGTGACTCAAGCAGATGGTATCCGTCATCACGGCGTCCCGTGACATTCAGGAAGAGGTTCACTTTCGCAGGGGCCAGGACATCAAACGGCATCGTGATAAGCGTTATGCCCATGATTGAGAGGGCTGGAAAGCCGTGTTAGCGCTTAGGTGATGTCATCACCTGCAAATCCTCCTCGCGTTGCCGCCCTGATCGTCGCCGCCGGCAGGGGATCGCGCTTTGGCGGCGATCTGCCGAAGCAATATTGCCTGCTGGCAGGCAAGCCGGTGCTGGCGCACACAGCGGCGGTTTTTGCCGCTCATCCAGCGGTCGCAATGATCCAGACCGTCATCCATGCGGATGATATGGCGCTTTACGGCGAGGCTGTCGGGAGTTCTCACCAGAAGATCCTTCCCCCGGTCACGGGCGGTGAGACCCGGCAGGCGTCCGTTCTGGCCGGGCTGGAAGCCTTGCCGAGCCGCGGCATCAATGTTGTGCTGATCCATGATGCGGCCAGACCGTTCGTCTCGGCGCAGATGATCAGCGATGCCATTCAAGCGGCGCGCGATCACGGAGCGGCGGTACCCGGCGCTGCTGTCACCGACACCATCGTGGCCATTGATGCAGGCACCATCGCCGCCACGCCGGACCGTGCGTCGCTGAGGGCGGTGCAGACGCCGCAGGCCTTCCGCTTCGATCTCATTCTCGCGGCACATCGCAAGGTTGTATCAGCGGACCAGCGCAATTTCACCGACGACGGCGGTGTCGCCGCCGCTGCAGGCCATGCCGTCCATGTCTTCAAGGGAGATTCCGCCAACGTGAAAATCACCACGCAGGATGATCTGGCCCGCGCCAATCAGCGGTTGGGCGCTAACCTCATCTCACGCACGGCCACCGGCTTTGATGTCCATGCCTTCGGGCCGGGCGACCATGTCTGGCTCTGCGGCCTGAAAATCCCGCACGGGCGCGGTTTCATCGCGCATTCCGACGGGGATGTGGCGTTGCATGCCATCACCGATGCGTTGTTGGGCGCGATGGCGGACGGCGATATCGGCCGGCATTTCCCGCCGAGCGATCCGCAGTGGAAGGGCGCGTCCTCCGACCGGTTCCTGGCCTATGCGGCGGAGCGCCTGCGGCAGCGCGGCGGCATCATCGATCTTCTGGATGTGACAATCATCTGCGAAGCGCCCAAAGTAGGACCGCATGCGGAGGCGATGCGGTTGCGCGTGGCGGAAATCGCAGGCGTGCCGCCCGGCAACGTCTCGGTGAAGGCCACGACCACTGAAAGGCTTGGTTTCACGGGCCGCAAGGAAGGCATTTCAGCGCTGGCGACTGCAACGGTGCGGCTGCCGCTTTAAAGGAGAACATCATGAACCAGACCATCATCGATCTCTACGACGAATACACCCACAAGCCGCTGCCCCGCCGCGTCTTCATGGAGCGCCTTGTCGCCATGGTCGGTTCCATTGCGGCGGCCAATCTGGCGCTTTCGGCGCTGGAGCCCAATGCCGCCGTGGCGCAGACCATTGCGCCGGATGACGCGCGCATAACCACCACGGAAAATCACCGTCTGGCGGATGGCGTCATGGGCCTGCTCGCCGTGCCCAAGGACAACAGGAAGCTGGGGTTCGTGCTTGTCGTGCATGAAAACCGGGGGCTGAATGCGCATATCAAGGATGTGGCGCGACGCATGGCGGTGGGCGGCTTTGCAGCGTTCGCCCCGGATTACCTCAATGGTCTGGGCGGAACACCGGCGGATGCGGATGCGGCGCGCGACATGTTCCCCAAACTCGATGCCGCCTATATCGCCGAAACCAGCCGCAAGGCCGTGATGGCGGCGGCGGCCCATCCCGCTGGATCAGGCAAGGCGGGCATGATCGGCTTCTGCTGGGGCGGCGGGGTGGTGAACCGCTCCATCGTGGGCATTCCCGAACTTTCAGCCGGTGTGGCCTATTACGGCGTGGCGCCACCCGATCTCGCACAGGTGCCGAACATGAAAGGTGCGCTGATGGCGCAGCTCGCAGGCATGGACGACCGCGTGAACAGCACCTATCCGCCCTATGAAGCGGCGCTCAAGGCGGCGGGCAAGAACGCCACGGTTCACCGCTACGAAGGCGTGCAGCACGCTTTCAACAACGACACCAGCGCCGAGCGCTACAACAAGGCTGCGGCTGATCTGGCCTGGGCGCGGACGCTGGATTTCCTGAAGAAGGAACTGGCGGCGGGTGGCGTGAAGGCGGGTTAGTCCAGCTTCCGGGCTTCATCCGGCAGCATGATCGGAATACCGTCGCGGATGGGATAGGCGAGCTTGGCGCTGCGGGAGACCAGTTCCTGCCGCACCGCATCATACTCCAGCGGACCTTTGGTCACCGGGCAGACCAGAAGCTCCAGCAGCTTCGTGTCCACGCCGAGAACAGCCATCCTGTCACTGGCAGGCATACGGTCACCGGTTTTGGCTGGGTCATTCATCGCTGGCTTCTTGTTCATTGCAACGGCGTATCGCCGCCGCCCGCTGCCTTGGCAAGCTCCATCTCGGTGATGGCGACAAGCATGTCGCCGCGCGCCTTGAGATCGGCGGCTTCCAGCAGCGCCTGCTTCTCGCGCACGCCGTAAGGGCACATCATGGAGAGTGCATTGACCAGCGCCTCGTTGGGCGCATCCTTCACGCTGTCCCAGTCCACCGGCACGTCGTTGGCGCGGGCGAAGTCCTTGAGTGCACGCATCACCGCCGGGCGATCCACCGCATCCTCGCCAAAGCGGGCGGTGTAATCATCGGCAAACGGCATCCAGTCGACCCTGAACTGCATGAAGGGTGAATCCGCCCTGATGTCCTGCACTGTCCGGAAGCGCGCGATACCCGTGAGTGTCATCAGGTAGCGCCCGTCACCGGATTCCGACAATTCCGTGATGCGCCCCGCACAGCCCACCGAGAACAGCGGGCCGATGTCACCCTTGTCCGGGTTGGGCTGGATCATGCCGATCAGACGCTCTGTCCGAAGCGCATGATCGATCATGTCGATATAGCGCGGCTCGAAGATGTTCAGCGGCATCTGCCCGCGCGGCAGCAGCAGTGCGCCCGAAAGCGGAAACACCGGAATCGTCTCCGGCATCACATCAGGACCGGTATAGGTCACATTGCTGGACATGCTCTGCGCTCCTCAGCTGAAGAGAACGGCGGAAAGCTTGCGGCGGCCTTCCACGGTGGCGTCCTCGCTGTGCCCCCAGGCCTCGAAGAACTGCAGCAACTGCTTGCGGGCGGCACCTTCGTTCCAGGTCCGGTCCTTCTTGATGCTGGCGACGAGATGATCCACAGCCTCATCACGTTGGCCCTTTGCATTGAGGGCAATTGCGAGATCAATGCGGGCCTGATGGTCGGCCGGATTGGCCTCAACGGCAGCCACGAGAGCTGCTGTATCACCCAGGCTGGCAGCCGCTTCCTTAGCTTCGATGGCGGCTTTCGCACCAATGATCGCAGCATCAGTCGCCATCTCGGGTTTCACGGCAGAGAGGAGCTGCCGGGCCTGCTCCAGCATGTCCATCTCAACATAGGCGCGGATGAGTCCGCCCATGGCCCGTGCGCTCGAATCATCCTCGGCCAGCGCACCGGCATAAAGCTCGGCGGCCTGCGTCATCTCGCCTTCCGCCATGCTTTTGTCGGCAGCGGCAAGAATTTCGTCAAAGGCGCTGGCTCCGACATCACCGGCAATGCGCTCGATGAAGCTTTTCACCTGGCTCTCGGGCAAGGCCCCCATGAAACCGTCAACGGGCTGGCCCTTCTGGAAGGCGAACACGGCGGGAATCGACTTCACACCGAGCTGCCCGGCAATCTGCGGATGCTCGTCGATGTTCATCTTGACGAGCTTTACCTTGCCTTTAGCGGCCTTCACCACCTTCTCGATCACCGGCGTCAGTGCCTTGCAGGGGCCGCACCATGGTGCCCAGAAATCGACCAGAACCGGCTGATTCATCGATTCGGCAATGACATCCTGCCGGAAGGCCTCAGTGGTCGTGTCCTTGATCAAGTTGGCGTCATTCGGGGCGGGGGCGATATTATCCAGCATAACAGAAGCTCCAGTGTTGGCCCCAATGTGGGGTTTTCGGCAAGAGATGCAAGCGTGACGGGATGTTCTGGTCAACACCGACAGATTGACCCCGATTGCTTGCGGGATCGAGTTAAAAAGACTATGGTCATATGACTATGGTCATTTGGAGACATCCCATGCGCACAATCAGGGCCAGCGAGTTCAAGGCGAGGTGCCTGCAACTCATCGACGAAGTGGCGGCGTCCGGCGAATCCATCGAGATCACCAAGCGCGGCAAGCCAGTGGCGCGGCTCGTAACGCGGCCTGGCCAGCCGGCTGTGGACCATCTGGCGGCGTTCAGGACACTTTTCCCGGTGAATTCCATCACCGTGAACGGAGCGCCGCTTGGCGCTTCGGAAAGCCCCTGGGATGAATGGGGTGATGAGGAGCAACGTCTTGCCGACAAGTTCAACGACCTGCCCCTGCCATCCGCACGCTGAGAGAACCGCGAGATGGTCGTTCTCGACACGCATGTGCTGATCTGGTTCATCACGAGCGATCCACGCCTCGGGCCGCAGGCGGCGCGGGTCGTGTCCGACGCCATCGCCAGCCGTACAGCAGCCCTGTCGGCGGCATCCGTCTTCGAATTGTCATGGCTCACGACGCGCCAGAGGATCGTGCTCACTGCGCCAGTTGAACGATACCTTTCCGGTCTCACGGATGCTGGGCTGACCGTTATCGCCATCGACGCTGCGCAGGCCCTGCTGGCGTCCGCGCTGCCTATCCGGCAGGGCGACCCCATGGACCGTTTCATTGCCGCAGCTGCCGTTGCGAGCGAGGCGTATCTTGTGACGGCGGATGAGGCCTTGCTGCAATCAGGGCTCACTTGTCCTGTACTGGACGCTCGGCTTTGATGTGGCTCAGGAAATGAAGCCCGCGCCGAATGCAGCCGAAATGCCCTTCCCCGCTCCCCGCGCCCCTGCTAAACGCCGCGTCGCATGTCTCCCTCTCCCGATACCCCCGCCTCCCGACGCCGCACCTTCGCGATTATCTCGCACCCGGATGCCGGCAAGACCACGCTGACCGAAAAGCTGCTGCTCTTTGGCGGCGCGATCCAGCTTGCGGGTGAGGTGAAAGCCAAGAAGGACCGCCAGAACACGCGGTCGGACTGGATGAGCATCGAGCGTGAGCGCGGCATTTCGGTCGTCACATCCGTGATGACATTCGAGTATGACGGCCGTGTCTTCAACCTGCTGGATACGCCGGGCCACGAGGACTTCTCGGAGGACACCTACCGCACGCTGACGGCGGTGGATTCCGCCATCATGGTGATCGACGGGGCCAAGGGCATCGAGGCGCGCACGCGCAAGCTGTTCGAGGTCTGCCGCCTGCGTGATATCCCCATTGTCACCTTCATCAACAAGATGGACCGCGAAACACGCGACAATTTCGATCTGCTTGACGAGATCGAGAAGACGCTGGCGCTGGATACAGCCCCCGTAAACTGGCCCATCGGCAAGGGTCGCAGCTTCGTGGGCACCTACAATCTGCGCACGCATGAGGTGCGTCAGCGCGACAATGATGCGGTGATCAAGGTCAACGGCCCGGAGGATTCCCTGTTTGACCGGTTGCTGCCTGCAACCGAAGTTGCGGCGTTTCGCGAGGAACTGT
>CAXTUM010000144.1:0-6735 GCA_964247205.1 uncultured Beijerinckiaceae bacterium | reverse complement strand
CAGCTTGCCTTTGCCCGCTCCCGCGCCTCGGATGCCAAGGCCAAGCTCGATCAGCTCGACAGCGTGCGCGGCCAGCAGGCCGAACGCGGCGCATTGCCAGAGGCCGTCAATTCACAGACTCTCGGCCTCCTGCGCCAGCAACTTGGAGAAGCGCAGCGCAAGGCCGTCAATCTCGGCACCTCTCTGGGGCCTATGCATCCTGAATATCTGGCTGCGCAATCCACATTGCGCGATGCCCAGCGCGCGGTGGCGGATGAGATTACCCGCATACGCTCCGCTGCACGGGCTGAGTTTGACCGGGCAGTCGGCAACGAGAAAACCCTGCAGGCGCAGGTCGAGAGCCTGAAGAAAGATACGCTGTCCACCAGCCGCGATACTGTGCAGTTGCGCGAACTGGAGCGCGAGCTGGAAGCCAACCGCGCGGTTTATCAGTCCTTCCTGCAGCGCGCGCGGGAGACCGGCGAGCAGGAACGCGTCGATACAACCAATGCCCGCATCATTACAACGGCAGTACCGCCAATAGACAAGTCTGGCCCGCCGAAGCGGCTGATTGTAACAGGGGCGACGGCAAGCGGTTTCGGGTTGGGATTGTTGCTGGCGCTTCTGGCGGAACTCGCAGCGATCATGGAGCGGCGGCGGGATGAGCGGGAAGCCGCTTCCATGGAAACAGAGACACTCAAAGCTTCTCAGCCGGAACGTGTCATCACCAGGCAGACCGCCCAGCAGTCCGGCCGTGCAACGGTGGAAACACCCGCGCCCAGCCCGTCAGCCAACGATGATCTGCTGCGGATGCTCAGGATGCTGGGGCAGCTGGAGAAGGCGATTCAGCAAAACGGTATGCCGCGGTGAAGCGTAATCCCAGCACCGCGATCAGGAGTGTGAACCAGACCGGATCGGCACGCCGGAAATAATAGGTTTCCAGGCACATTCCGAGTGAAATGAAAATCAGGATCGACATGAACATCGTGGCCAGTTTGCGGTTATCTTCCGTCGGCTGACACATGTGATAGTCGATCACCGGCTTCAACAGGAAGATATAGAAGACCAGCAGCAGGCCCGGGATGCCGGTTGTCAGCGCCACATCGAGATAGCTGTTGTGCCCATGGATGATCTTCTCTGCCGCCCAGGCCAGCTCCAGACGGGACTCACCTTCAAGTGTGGTTGATGTCTGCCAGAAACCTTCGAATCCGTATCCGGTCCATGGGCGGTAAGAGAGCATTTCAAAGCCATAGCGCCAGATGTCAAAGCGCCCTGTAAACGTCGGGTCCTTCATCACCAGCTTGTTGAACGCTGCAATCTCGGGAAACAGCACACCGCCCAGCGTCAGGATCAGCAGCAGCACAACAGGGCCAACGCACAGGATGAGACGCACGCCGAGCGACGGGATGCGCTCAGCCAGATAGCCCAGCAGCATGGCGAGCGGCAGCAGGCCCAATGCGGTCTTCGACTTGGTAAAATAGAGGAACACAACGCCGCCAACGAGAAGCGTTATGCCAACCCCGCGCTTGCCGATCCTCAGCGCATAAAGCCCCATGATAGCGAAAGACGCCATGGCCGCACCCGCGATGTTCTTGTGGTCGTAATGCCCTTTCCAGGAGCCCGCATGCTCCGGCTCGAACGGATCGAAATCCGTATGCTGGCCCAGGTCCGGCAGGGCGATCACACCGAAATAGGCAAAACCCATGATGAACAATGCGCATCCCAGCAGCAATGTCTGGAATTGCGATAGCCGTTGCGGCAGCGTGAACAGGCACGCCGCCAGAAGCATGATGATACCGGTGAAGGCAAAAGCCCGGAACGAGATGGCAAGCTGTGTGGACATCGCGACACTTGCGGCCAGCCAGAGAAACAGCAGCAAATAGGACGGTTGCAACACCGGCAGCAATGCGCGGGGATTGGCAAACACCGTACCGGTGATGGCGGATACGGCCAGCCCTGAAAATACGAGCTGGTTCAACAGATCAGCAGCAGGAACCGACCCGTCCGATGGGGCAGTGTAGAAAGGCCGAGTGGATATCCACACCGCGAGCAGGATTGCCACAAAGATGACCTGACGGAAAACCCCACGCACCCGGATTTCGTTCTCGGGTGTCGAGGCCCAGGATTCAACCTCTTGGCGGATCAGAGACAAGGGCCCTGCTCAGTTCTTTTCGGGCTCGCGGTATTGCTCGATGGTGTAGCCGAACTCGGCGAGAATCCGTCCGGCAGCGATCATAATATGATAACTTCCGGCATAGAACGAGCCGGTTCTGATCCACAGGGCAAGCGAGCGAAAAGGCGAAGCCGCAAGCAGCGCCAGGGTTTTGACTATGACTTTCAGTCTCCCTGCAAGACCGGGATGGTGCTTGCGCTGGATCAGCGCCGAGATCAGGCCATTGCGCAACGAACGCGCGGTGATCCAGCTACGCTCGGTGCGGCGCGCGGGCACGGTTTCATGCACAACAGCCTCCGCCGCCCAGTGGAATCGGAAGCCCTTGTTGCGGCAGCGCGTGAAGAAATCCGTGTCGCCACCACCGAGAAAATTGAAGCGCTCATCCAGCCAGTCCGGCTTCATGGCCTTGAGCACGCTCGCAGACATCAGGCAATTGCCAGTGCTGGTGATCAAGTCGGCAGAACCGCTCTCGCCATGTGCGGGCTGAAAAACCGGATGACTGGCGTAGAGTTCAGCACCCGCCTTGTCATCGAACACCGGAACCTGTGGCCCACCCACGATATCCGCGCCTGAATCTGCAGCCGCAGTGAGAAGCCCGTCCAGCCAGAGCGGAACGGCTATCTCGTCATCATCGATAATCGCAACATAGGTGAGATTGGGGAAGGCTGCGAGTGCTGCGGCAAAACCGGCATTGTAGGCATTGCAATTGCCCTGCCGCGCTTCGACCACCACCAGACCCTTCGCGCGCTTAGCTGCAAACATACCTTCTGCAACAGCCTTGCCCTCGCCTCCCGCCGCATGGTTCTCGACCACGACAGCCGCGACCATCCGCGATGTCAGCTGATCAGCCACCGACGCCAGTGTCCGCTCCAGATGCTCAGGGCGCTTGAAGGTTGGAATCACCACGGCGATCTCTACGCGCGACGCGTCCAGCGTGGGCACCGCAGGGTGCAGGGGCGAAACAGGACGGATCATGACAGGGGCATCGGTTTGCATTTGACGACAGGTTTAACCCATTTTCGCTTTGCAACCTAGCAATCGGGCAAGATAGGGTTTACGCGTTGCGGCCATCCACAGAAGCATTCCAAACCTGTGGATATTTCCTTCACCTGCCCCTCGATCCGGGGATGCATTCAGCCGAATTGAGATGCGCCTCGCCTTCATCACCTCCCTTTTGCCGACCGGAAAGCCCGATACCGGCTTCGAGATCGCCAATGCTTGCGTGCTCGACGCATTGCGGGACGCCGGTTGCACGGTCACGCTCTTCGGTTTTCTGCGCAGTGACGAGACAGCGGAACCGCCAGCTGGGTCCGTTGTTCTCGATCGTTTGGTGATTGAGAACGCGGCGGCCTCGCGCGGGCAGAAACTGCGCTGGCTGGCAGAAAGCTTTCGCCGCAATCTTCCGGTGATCTCGACCAAGCTGGCCACTTTCGGCGAGGCACGCTTGCGCGATATCATCGACAGCCACGGCCCGTTCGACGCGTATGTCATCAACAGCGCGCCAGTAGCTGGTGCTTTTCCTTCACTGCTGGAAAAGCCGTCGATTGTGGTCGCGCACAATGTAGAGCATGCTTCCGCCCGCGAGAATGCATCCAGCGCAGGAGGCTTGACCGGAAGGCTCTATCGGCGCGAGGCACGTCTGCTGGAGCAGGTCGAACACCGTGCGCTCGCGGCGGCCAGGTTCATCTGGTGTTTCTCGCAGGAAGACCGTGAAGGATTCGGCATGGATATCGAGGCCAAATCCGCCGTCCTGCCCTTGCTGACGCCCGTGGTAGCGAAGCTTCCCGAAACAGAGCCAGCCTATGACATCGGTCTGATCGGAACATGGACCTGGCAGCCCAATCTCGTGGGCCTGCGCTGGTTCCTGGACGAGGTTGTGCCCGCCATCTCCACAGACATTTCTGTCGCAATTGCAGGAAGACTGCCCGCAGGATTCCAGACAAGCCACGAGCAGGTCACGCTGCTCGGCCGCGTGCCGGACGCTACCGCCTTCGTGGCCTCTGCCCGCACCATCGCGCTTACCAGCCGCAACGGAACCGGTATCCAGCTCAAGACCATCGAGACTTTCCAGCTGGGCAAGCCGGCCGTAGCCACCAGATCCTCGATCCGGGGTCTGAGCCAGCTGCCGACCAACTGCCTCGTGGCCGATGACGCCAAAGGGTTTGCTGCGGCACTGACGAAGCTGGTCTGGGATGTGCGCGCCGAAAGAACGCAGATGGCGGATGGCAGCGCTTTTGTCATACGGCAGAAGAAGGGCATGCGGGACGCGGTGAAGCAGGGGTTGCAGGCGCTGAAACGCTAACGCCGCGTCTCTTCCCAGCCAATTCCCGGAATCGCATCGATCAGTGCCCGCGTGTAATCATGCTGCGGATTGCCAAAAATTTCCATCGGCGTGCCCATCTCGACAATCTCGCCGTAACGCATCACCGCGATCCGGTCCGCGATCTCGGACGCCACGCGCAGATCGTGCGTGATGAACAGCATGGTGAGATTCATCCGCGCTTTCATGTCGGCGATCAGCTTGAGCACCTGCGCCTGGACCGACACGTCAAGCGCCGACACCGGCTCATCCGCGATCAGCAGTTCCGGCTCCAGCGCCAAAGCGCGGGCCAGGCCGATGCGCTGGCGCTGGCCGCCGGAGAATTCATGCGGAAACCGCGAGATCGATGCAGGATCAAGCCCGACAAGGGCCAGCAACTCCTTCGCCTTATCCATAGCCTCGGAGCGCGCCATGCCATGCGTGACGGGCCCTTCCGCGATGATCTCACCCACGCGCTTGCGCGGATTGAGGGAAGCAAACGGGTCCTGAAACACCATCTGGATTCGCCGCCGGAGCGGTTTGAACTCCGCCTGCGAGATTCCGGTGATCTCGCGCCCGTCCACATGGATGGTGCCGCCCGTCGGTTCGATCAGGCGTACGATGCAGCGCGCCAGCGTTGATTTGCCGGAGCCGGATTCACCCACAAGCGCCAGCGTTTCACCCCGCGCCAGTGTCAGGCTCACTTCTTTCACCGCATGAACCGGCGTCTTCTTCGTGAACAATCCGCCGCGCCAATAGGTCTTCGAGATACGGTCGATCTGCAGCAATGGCGGCGTATCCACCGTGGCCTTCTTGCGCATCGCAAGGCGCGGCACGGCGTCGATCAGCTTTTGAGTATAGGGGTGCTGCGGGTTGTCGAGAACTTCATCCCGCGTTCCCAATTCCACGATCTTGCCGTGCTGCATCACGGCGATACGATCTGCAATCTCCGCCACAACGCCGAAATCATGCGTGACGAAGAGAATGCCCGTCCCCCGGTTCTTCTGCAGGTCCCGGATAAGAACGAGGATCTGCGCCTGTGTCGTGACGTCCAGCGCCGTCGTCGGCTCGTCGCAGATCAGGATTGAGGGCTTGAGCGCCAGCGCCATGGCGATCATCACGCGCTGACGCTGACCACCGGAGAGCCGGAAAGGATAGGCATCCACCGTCTGCTCGGGCGAGGGAATTCCGACCTCGGTCAAAAGTTCGATGGCGCGAGCACGACGGCTGGTATCGTCGCCCTCGCCATGCGCCTCCAGCACTTCGGCAATCTGATTGCCCACCGGCATGATCGGGTTGAGCGCCGTCATCGGCTCCTGAAAGATCATGGCGATGTCCTTGCCGCGAATGGCGCGCATCTCCTCTTTTGGAAGCTTGAGCAAATTACGGCCGCCAAAAGTGATCGAACCTTTCACCGCAGGCAGGCGCTTGGGCAACAGTCCCATGATCGCGGAGGCCGAGATTGATTTGCCGGAACCGGATTCCCCCACGATGCAGAGGATTTCGCCCTTCGCGAGAGTGAAGGAGATATCCTCGACCGCATGCGGACGATCACCGCCGCGCGGCAAGGCGACGGATAGGCCTCCAACCGTCAGCAGGGCATCGCTCATGCCTCGCCCCGGTCGTGCAATCGCGGGTTCAATGCGTCCGAGATGCCCTCGCCGATCAGGTTCAGCGAGAGCACGGTCAGGAACAGCGCAACGCCGGGAAAGACGCTCGTCCACCACGCGATACGGATGGTGGAACGGCCCGAACCGATCATGAAACCCCAGCTCATCACATTGGGGTCGCCAAGGCCCAGAAAAGACAGCGCCGCCTCCAGCAGGATCGCCGTCGCCACCATGAACGATGACAGCACCACGATGGGCGACAGCGCATTCGGCAGAATCTGGCCGAAGATAATCTGCGTCGTCCCCTGCCCCAAGACCACAGCGGCTTGCACGAACTCGCGCGAGCGCAGGCTCAGGAACTCCGCCCGCACGACCCGCGCCACCGGGGGCCACGAGACAATCGCCACAGCCGTCACGATGGAGCCCACGGAGGGCTGGAAGATCGCCACGATCAGCAATGCCAGAATGAAGCTCGGGATCGATTGGAAAAACTCGGTGAAGCGCATCAGCACGTCATCGATCCAGCCGCCGCAATAGCCCGCGACAGCGCCCAGCGTCACGCCGATGAGCAACGCCGCCAATGTCGCGCCGCCGCCAACGATCAGCGAGACCCGCGCGCCGTGCACAATGGGGGCCCAGACATCACGGCCTAACCTATCCGTGCCCATCCAGTG
>CAXTUM010000143.1:0-6738 GCA_964247205.1 uncultured Beijerinckiaceae bacterium | reverse complement strand
ATCCGGCATATGCACGGCACAGACATCCAGAGCCTTGGAGCCGTCCTCGGCCTCCATGATGATGAAGTTCATGTTTTCGAGGATGCGCCTTGCGACCTTGCGGATCACAGGTGAATCATCGACGACGAGGCAGTGCTTCTGCATTTTGTTCTCCCGGTGGTTCAGGCGGCCTCAAGGACCTTGTTCTGGAAAAGGGTATCAAGGCTCAGTTCAATCAGAAGCTGGTCTTCCAGCTGGTGGACGCCTGCACTGAGCCGGCCCCAGCGCTGGTCAAGATTGATCGGGTTTCTTTCGCGGCTCGCGGAAGAAAGGCTCATGACCTCTCCGACGCGGTCCACGAGCAGGCCGAAGGACTCGCCGCGCCATTCGATACCGATGGCGGTTGTCTCCGTACCCTTCTCGTCGGAACGCTCGTACCCGAGCATGGCGCGCATGCTCAGCATGGTCATGACCCGGCCGCGCAGGTTGAAAAGACCGGCGACCGATGCAGGCGCCAGCGGAACCGGAGTTACATCGCTGACGATGAACACATCGCGGACATGCAGGATGGGCAGGCCGAACATCTGGCCCGCCACGAACACCGTGACAAACTGCGTTGCGTTCAGGTCCTGCCCTTCGCGGGCATCATTTGCAGCGGAAATCTCATTCATGCTGCTTCTCCCATGGCATTGGTCAGGGCGCTGATGCTGGTCATGAGGCCTTCGCGGTCAAAGGTGCCGACGACATCATCGAACCCGGCGCGATGCGCGCGTTCCAGAAGCTCTTTTGTCGCACGGCTGGCGAGCCCGACAAACCGCGTTCCCGGTCCGGCGAGACTGGTCAGTGCCAGGGCGGAGCCGTCCTCGACATTGGCCACGACCAGATCGTAGCTCCCGCGCTGGGTCATGCGCTCTCCGTCGGCCATGGAGACCGCAGCATGAACCTGGAAACCTGCTGCCTGAAGCACCGGCGTCAGCATCGCCCGCAGGAAATCCGACCTTTCGACCAGGAGGAGACGATACTGGCGTTTCACCCGGTGAGAGGCGCTGATGCCCAGTTCGGGAACAAAATAGGCGGCATCGATGATATCGGTCGCACGCTCGCGGATGATGGCTGAGCCGATGACTCCCGGCTGCGATCCGGCGGCATCGATCTCCAGCGCATCATCGACGATATCGATAATCTCATCGACAACCAGACCAACAGCGGAACCTCCTGAACCGAAGACCAGCACCGGCTGGGTCCCGGTCTCCCGCATGGTCATGCCGGCATCCAGTGTGACCAGGGGCATCAGACGGCCGCGATACTGGATCATCGGCTTGCCGCTGGCGGATTCGATCCGGCTGACATCGATTTCCTCAAGGCGCGTGACAATCGCGAGCGGAACCGCCTTGGGACCGCCAGCGCCAGACTTGAAGATCAGCAGCGAGCTCTTTTCAGCACCCTGCTGCTGGAGGTCGTCAAGGCCTGCTGCGTTGTCATTGTGGGCTTCAGCAATCGCGCCAACATTGCTGGCGAGGCCATTGGGATCAAGGATCATGATGACTGCGCCATCTCCGAGGATCGTCGCTCCCGAGTAACAGGAAAGATGGCGGATACGCGCTGACACTGGCTTGACGACGATTTCCTCGGTCTGCAGCACGCTGTCCACCACGATACCAAACATGACTGCGCCGACCTGGCACACCACGATGAATGCATCGGACCAGTCGCCAGTCATCTCCGCCTTGATGCCGAGGACACGGCTGAGCTGGACCAGCGGCAGAAGCCGTTGACGAAGGCGCAGAACGGGTGCGCTGTGAATATGCTCGATCCTTGCCTCGGTGCTGCCGCTGGGCCGCACAAGCTCGACCACGGCCATCTGCGGCAGGGCAAAGCGCTGACCTCCGCTTTCAACGATCAGGGCGGCGGCAATGGCGAGAGTGAGCGGAATCTTGATGTTGACCGTGGTGCCCTGTCCGACGCTGGTCCTGACATCGATCACCCCGCCCATCTGCTCGATATTGGTGCGCACCACATCCATGCCGACGCCGCGTCCCGACACGTTGGTCAGCTTCTCGGCGGTCGAGAACCCTGCGTTGAATATGAATTTCGCGATCTGCTGGTCGGACATACGGTCCACAGCGGCCTCTGTGACGAGTCCCTGACGGACTGCTTTCTGCTTGATGCGGGGGATATCAAGGCCGCGTCCATCATCCGCGATGGAGAGCGTGATATACCCGCCTTCCTGGGCCGCAGAGACAATGATGTGCCCCCTCGGCGACTTCCCGGCTTTCATCCGCTCGCCAGCGCCTTCGATGCCATGATCGGCCGCGTTGCGGATCATGTGCAGCATCGGATCCTTGATCAGCTCCAGCAACTGGCGATCAATTTCAGTCTCGGAGCCGGACATCGACAGTTCGATATCCTTGCCCAGATCCTGACAGAGGTCGCGCACGAGACGCGGCAGCTTGGCCCAGGCATTGCCGATGGGTTGCATCCGCGTCTTCATCACGCTTTCCTGCAGTTCGGCTGTCACATGGGACAGGCGCTGCAACGGCACCTTGAAAGCGCTGTCCTGATCGCGGCGCGCAATCTCGAGCAGCTGGTTGCGGGTGAGCACAAGCTCCGAAACCATGGTCATAAGATGTTCCAGCGTGTCGACCGGCACCCGGATCGTTCTGTTGCGCAACGCGCTTTCAAGGGCAGCATTCTCACCGATGAAATCGTCGGTATGACTGGCCTCCAGCGCAGCTGTATTGAAGGCCTCATCGTTGAGCAGGCCCGCTTTGACGAGGACTCCGGAACCCAGCTCGCTGTCGTCGGAAGTCGCGTCCCGGAATGCCTTCTCGAGATCGTCGAGAGAAACCTCACCCGGACGCAACTCGCGCTCGAGGACCTGATACACCAGTGTTCCGACTGTAATGTCCGTCGCCGGCACAATCGGGCGGACAAGCTCGCGTTTGGCGCTCGTCAGGGCCTCAAGCGCGCCAATCAGATCGTGGTCCTCCCCCTCGGGTTCGGCCATGACACGGTCCAGTTCGGCCATGATCAGCTTGATGCGGTCTATCGTCGACAGGATCAGCGAAACCGCGTCGCGTGTGACAGGCGCGCCTTCACGGAAGCGGTCAATGGCAGTTTCAGCAGCGTGGGTCAGCGCTTCAAGGCGCGGAAGCCCGAGAAATCCGCATGTTCCCTTAATGGTGTGGACCAGCCGGAATATCTGGGCAATGATGGCCTTGTTATTAGGGTCCTGCTCGAACCGGACCAGTTCATTATCGACCACGTCGATATTCTCGGTGGTTTCGATAACGAAGTCACGCAACAGATCATCCATCGGATTCTTCCGTACTCAACACGACACTGGAAATCCGACAATCATGGAAAACGGTTGATGAAGCGTTTCAAATCCGGAATTGTGGTGAAATAAAATCTAACGCGCCATTGGCGCGACATTGGAGCGCTTGCCGGTGATGTGCGATCAGCGCAGATTGCTGAGATGGTCGATCACAGTCTGCTCAATCGCATAGGCGCGCCCCATCTCCTGCGTCTTGATACCCTTGTCAAATTGCGCTGGCTGGCGGTGACGGGGCAGATCATCGCTGTTCTGGTCGTGCATTTCGGCATGGGTTTTCACCTGCCTTTGCTGGGTGCATTGGGCATCATCGCGATCTCGGCGGCCCTCAACGTGGCGCTGGCTGCGCGCTATCCGACAACGCACCGTCTGGAAGACGGCGCGGCGGCCTCGCTTCTGGCCTATGACGTCGTGCAGCTGGCAGCCCTGCTCTATCTGACGGGCGGTCTCGAAAACCCGTTCGCGATCCTGTTCCTGGCCCCGGTCATGATCTCCGCGACTGCCCTGCCGCCGGTTCGCACACTGACCCTGGGCGGACTTGCGATGGGTTTGGTGACAGCCCTTGCGCTCTGGCATCAGCCCTTGCCGTGGAAACCGGATGACAGGCTGAGCCTGCCGGCGCTCTATGTCTGGGGTGTCTGGCTGTCGCTGCTGCTCGGGCTGATCTTCATCGGTGTCTATGCCTGGCGCGTGGCCGAGGAAGCCCGCCAGCTGGGCCATGCCCTTGCCGCGACCGAACTTGTGCTGGCGCGCGAACAGCATCTCTCGCAGCTCGATGGTCTGGCTGCCGCCGCCGCCCATGAACTCGGCACGCCGCTCGCGACCATCGCGCTCGTGGTGAAGGAACTGGACCGCTCCATCAACACCGGCAGTCCGCACAAGGATGATATCGAGCTTCTGAAGGAGCAGACGGCGCGCTGCCGCCAGATTCTGGCCAAGATCGCCACATTGGGGACAGAGCACGAGGGACCGCTCAAGGCGATCAGCATCCGGCAACTCGTCGAGGAAATATCAGCGCCGCAACGGCCGTTCGGTGTCAAGATCAGGATTGCCGTCGGCGGCATGGGTCCCGAGCCTTTCTCCACCCGCAAGCCCGGCCTGATGTACGGACTGGAGAACCTGATCGACAATGCTGTTGATTTTGCCGCCACAACCGTGACGGTTGCGGCCTCGTGGACGGAGCAGGACGTGCGCATGACGATTACCGATGACGGCCCTGGTTTCGCGGCGGAAGTGCTGAAACGGCTGGGCGAGCCCTATGTCACGACGCGCAAGTTCGATTCGCGCGCCGAAAGTGAGTCTGCCGGCCTCGGCCTCGGGCTTTTCATCGCCAAGACCTTGCTGGAGCGAGGCGGGGCCCAGTTTTCCGCAACCAACCGCGCTCTTCCTGACCATGGAGCCGAAATTGCCCTGATGTGGCGCCGCGATGACTTTGTGGCCGAGTTGCCTGCAAAACCACAGGGCTTGACCGATGATCTGGTCCTGCGGCATCCAATCCGGGCTTGATAACGTATCAGCTTACATGACACACATGCAGACCATGGAAACCGACCGTTCCCTGCTGATCGTCGATGACGACAAGCCGTTTCTCAATCGCCTCGGTCGAGCGATGGAAACACGCGGCTATGTCGTGACCCAGGCTGAGAATATTGCAGCCGGGCTTGCGGCAGTTGCCCAGCACCCGCCGGCTTTCGCCGTTATCGACATGCGTTTGCAGGACGGCAACGGCCTTGATGTGATTTCGGAGCTTAAGAGAGTTCGCCCAGACGCGCGGGGTATCGTGCTCACCGGATACGGCAACATCGCCACGGCGGTGACAGCCGTGAAGATGGGGGCATTCGACTATCTCGCCAAACCGGCCGATGCCGACGAGATCGATGCGGCTCTGCGCGCCATTCCCGGCAGCAAGCCTGAGGTGCCTGACAATCCGATGTCAGCGGACCGGGTGCGCTGGGAGCATATCCAGCGGGTTTACGAGTTGTGCGAGCGCAATGTCTCTGAGACAGCACGCCGGCTCAGCATGCACCGCCGCACCCTGCAGCGGATACTGGCCAAGCGCGCACCGCGGTAAAAGCCGCGCTCACATCACGCGCGGCAGGCCCTCGGCAGTCCAAACCGCATCCAGTGACCGCACGAGATGGACGATATCCATATCCGTATGCGACGGGCCGGGCGTGATGCGCAGCCGCTCGGTGCCCTTGGGCACGGTCGGATAGTTGATAGGCTGGACGTAGACGCCATGCTCGCTGAGCAGGCGATCGCTGATGCGCTTGCAGAGCACGGGATCGCGCACCATCACCGGCACGATATGGCTGGGATTGTCCAGCAGCGGAATGCCCTTGGCGTTCAGCTGGAACCTGACCTGCGCCACGTTCGACTGGTGGCGGTCACGCTCGGACTGGCTGTTCTTGAGATGGCGTATGCTGGCCGCGGCGCCGGCGGCGACTGCTGGCGGCAACGCCGTGGTGAAGATGAAGCCGGAGGAGAAGCTGCGCACGAAATCGCAGACGGCTGTGGAGCCTGCGATATAGCCGCCCACGACGCCGAAAGCCTTGCCCAGCGTCCCTTCGATGATCGTCAGCCGGTGGCTGATGCCCTCGCGCTCGGCAATACCGCCGCCGCGCGGCCCGTAAAGGCCGACCGCGTGAACCTCGTCGAGATAGGTCATGGCGCCATGCGCATCCGCCACATCGCAAAGTTCGGCGATGGGAGCGATATCGCCATCCATGGAATAGACCGATTCAAAGGCCACGAGCTTGGGCAAGGCGGGATCAAGCAACGAGAGCTGCCGGTCCAGATCCTCAGGATCGTTGTGCCTGAAGATAACGCGCGCGGCCCGGCTGTGGCGGATACCCTCGATCATCGAGGCATGATTGCCCGCATCCGACAGGACAACACAGCCCGGCAACTGTGCGGCCAGCGTGCTCAGTGAAGCCCAGTTCGAGACATAGCCGGATGTAAACAGCAGCGCCGATTCCTTCTGGTGAAGATCGGCCAGTTCCTGCTCCAGCAGCACATGATAATGGTTCGTGCCCGCGATATTGCGCGTGCCGCCCGCACCCGCGCCGCAGCGGTCCAGAGCCTCGTGCATGGCGGTCAGCACATCGGGGTGCTGACCCATGCCGAGATAATCGTTGGAGCACCACACTGTGACCTTGCGCTGGGAGCCGGCATCGCGCCACGTCGCATGGGGGTAATTGCCCCGGTCGCGCTCGAGATTGGCGAACACACGGTAGCGGCCTTCGTCACGCAGACGATCCAGTTCAGACTTAAAGAAACTCTCGTAGTTCATGCCCTTTTGTCCCTGCGGCTTGCCGGGCTCCGGCCTGATCTTTGCGAGACGATCAAGCTGAGCCCGGGCCTTTTGCAAGCCTGTCGCCCCATCCAGAGCATCCTGCAAGCGCGCTTTCGTCGCAGCCGGCGCC
>CAXTUM010000142.1:0-6760 GCA_964247205.1 uncultured Beijerinckiaceae bacterium | reverse complement strand
GCAGGGCCTTGCCTGCGCCGCTACACGCGGCGGGCAGGGCTGGAAGGTGGAAAGCTGATCTATCGTGACCTTCCGGAAGCCTCGGGTGATGCCAGCGTGCTCCGCCGCGCATCAGAACCATTCGATACGGAAAGTGGCATCCGCATGCTGGATGGCAATCTCGGCAAGGCCGTCATCAAGGTGTCTGCCGTGATGCCGCAGCATCGGGTTGTCACGGCCCCGGCGCGCATTTTCGATGACCAGAATGATTTCCTTGCGGCGTTCAAGGCAGGCAATCTGACAGGTGATTTTATTGCCGTCATTCGCTTCCAGGGGCCGAAGGCGAACGGTATGCCCGAGTTGCACAAGCTCATGCCTGCACTCTCCAGCCTGATGGACAAGGGCCAGAAAGTGGCGCTGCTGACCGATGGCCGCATGTCCGGCGCATCCGGCAAGGTTGCGGCTGCCATCCATCTGACGCCGGAAGCGGCTGCAGGTGGCCTGATCTGCAGGCTGCAGGATGGCGATATCATCACGGTCAATGGCCAGACCGGTGAACTGTCTGTGGCGGTTGATATGAAGACCTTGAAAGCCCGCAAGTCCGCGAAACAGCCTCCATCCGATGGCTATCTGGGACGAGGCCTTTTCGCGCCCTACCGCGCCATCGTCACACCAGCGAACGAGGGAGCCAGCATTGTCGGCTCGCTTGTGTAGCGACCGGGAAATGATACCAGAAAGCAACGCACGGATCTGACAAAAAGATCCGGCATCAGGGAGAAAATACCAATGAACTCGCATTCACGTCGATTTTTGCTGGCGGCCGCCAGCCTTGCCGCACTCACGCTCTCCGGTGCCTCCGCGCAGGCCCAGTCGCTCAATCTGTACTGTTCGGTGCAGATCGAATGGTGCCAGGCCGTTGCCACCAATTTCCAGCGCGACTCCGGCATCAAGGTCAACATGACCCAGAAGGGCTCGGGCGAAATGCTGGCCCAGATCCGGGCTGAATCGCAGAACCCGCGCGGTGATGTCTGGTTCGGCGGCACGGGCGATCCGCATCTCGCCGCGGCAGAGGAGAACCTCACGGTAGAGAACGACAGCAAGAACCTTGCCGACCTGATGCCGTGGGCGCAGGGGCAATACACTGCCTCGAAGAAGCGTTCCATCGGGGTGTATGCCGGTGCTGTCGGCTTCGGCATCAACACCGAGCTTCTGGCGCGCAAGAACCTGCCGCAGCCCGCGAGCTGGGCCGATCTGCTGAAGCCGGGCTACAAGGGCGAGATACAGGTCGCGAACCCGAACTCTTCCGGTACCGCCTACGTCATCATCGCCACGCTGGTGCAGATCATGGGCGAGGATAAAGCCTTCGAGTACATGAAGCAGCTGCACCCCAACATCAACGCGTATGCCCGCTCCGGCACCGGCCCGATCAAGGCTGTGGCGCGTGGAGAAACCGGCATTTCGCTGTCCTTCGTGCATGACGCTGTGACGGAGAAGAATGCAGGTTTCCCCGTGACCTACGCGACTCCATCGGAAGGCACGGGCTTCGAGGTCGGCTCGATGTCCATCATCAAGGGCTCGCGTAATCTTAATCAGGCAAAAACCTTCTATGACTGGGCGCTGACGCCCGATGCGCAGAAACTTGGGTTCGATGTGGGCAAACAGCTGCAGACCCCGTCGAACAAGAAGGCGCCCGTACCGCCTGGCGCGCCTGACCTGAATACAATCAAGCTGATCACCTATGATTTCGCGAAATACGGGCAGGCCTCGGAGCGCAAGCGGCTGATCGAACGCTGGGACAAGGAAGTCGGCGCGTTGCCGCGCTGACGGAAATCGGGAAGCTTGGAGGGCTGGATATGAAACACGCACGCAAACTGCTACTTGCCACGTTTTTGTCAGGTGCTGCACACAGCGGCGGAGCCTTGGCTCAAGGCACAGTCAACATCTACTGCAGCAATCAGATCGACGCCTGTCAGGCAGCGGCAGCCGAGTTTCAGAAGGTTTCCGGGATCAAGGTCAATATGACCCAGAAAAGTTCCGGCGAAACGCTCGCGCAAATTCGGGCCGAAAAAGGCAACCCCCGTGGCGACGTATGGTATGCGGGTACCGGCGATCCGCATCTCATCGCGGCAGAGGATGGTTTGACGCAGGCCTATGAATCGCCTCAGCTGCCGAAACTGCATGGTTGGGCGCGCAGCCAGTGGGAGGCATCCGGCCAACGGACTGTCGGTGTGTATTCCGGAGCGCTCGGTTTCGGCGTGAACAAGGAGCTTTTCGCCAAGAAGAACCTGCCAATCCCGGCGTGCTGGAGCGACCTGATCAAACCTGCCTACCGGGGTGAGGTTCAGATGGCGAACCCCAATTCTTCGGGAACGGCCTACACCATGGTGGCGACGATGGTTCAGTTGATGGGCGAGGACAAAGCCTTCGAATACATGAAGGCGCTGCATGCCAACATCAACAGCTATGCTCGCTCCGGTGCTGGTCCTGTCAAGGCGGCGGGCCGTGGTGAAACCGGGATAGCGGTAACCTTCATGCATGATGTGGCCATGGAGATAAACGCAGGTTTTCCGCTGGAGATGATCGCGCCTTGTGAAGGCACCGGCTATGAGATCGGGTCCATCTCGATCATCCGTGGCGGGCGCAATCCCAGTGAAGCCCGCAAGTTCGTGGATTGGGCGCTGACTGCGGACGCGCAGAAGCTGTATTACTCCGCAGGCAAGAGTTTCCAGACTCCGTCCGTGATGGAAGCGCCCTTGCCTCCGAATGCGCCGGACCTTTCCAAGATCAAGCTGATCAACTACGACTTCGCAAAATACGGACAGTCCAGCGAGCGAAAGAGGCTACTCGAACGCTGGGACAGGGAAGTCGGCGCGTTGCCGCGCTGATCCTTTGATCACCCAGGGGCTGTCATGAACCGACCATCCGCCTTCATCTGGATCGCCGCACTGATCGGCGCGGTCGTCCTGCCGTGGCATATGCCGCAATCCAGCCAGACACTGGCGGGGCTGTTCGGGCTTGGCGTGAGCGATGCGGATGAGGCTTCGGCTTTGTGGCAGGCTCTTGCCCACAAGCGCTGGTGGCTCTGGCCGGTGATTGCCGGTGTGGCGGTTGCTGGCTGGGGCGTCTTTCTCGCCAAGGCGGCAGATGTAAGGGGTCGCTTGCTGCTCTGGGGTTCAGGAATCGCATTGGCCGGACTCGTTTTGCAAGGGCTTGCCATTGGCGTGAGGGGCTGGAGTTTCGGCTTTCTTGAATCCGCCTTTGGCGATCTCGGCGAACGCCAGTTCGGCATGGGGTTGGGCGCTGTCATCACCTTCAGCGCCCTGGTCCTGCTGATATCTGACGGTCTGGCGCTCAAGGGCTATTTCAAGGGAGACCGCTTTGTCTCGGCTTCCGTCGCCGTGATCTTCGCTTCCATCATCCTGTTCACGGCATGGCCCATACTGAACATCCTGAGCTACATCTTCTCACCCCGCGGCAATCTCACGGGAGCGCAGGCCTTTGCCGATCGCCTGTTCGACGCCAAGATCTGGGGCCTGTCCTGCGTCACGGCGCGAGTCACATGCGGCGTGTTCTGGAACACGCTTGTCCTAGCGATCTCCACCGCGACCGCGGCAACAGCGCTGGGTCTCGCCTTCGCCCTCATCGTCACGCGCACCGGTTTCCCGCTCAAAAAAGCGATGCGGCTGCTGACTGTCCTGCCCATCATCACACCTCCGTTCGTTATCGGCCTGGGCCTGATCCTGATCTTCGGGCGTTCCGGTGTCGTCAACCAGATGGCTGAATCCACGTTCGGCTGGCAGCTTGGCCGCTGGATCTATGGCTGGAACGGGGTATGGCTGGCGCAGGTCTTCTCCTTCACGCCAACCGCGTTTCTCGTGTTGATCGGCGTTGTCGAAGGCATTTCGCCCACGATGGAAGAGGCTTCAAACACGTTACGCGCGGACAAGATGCGCACGTTCAGTGCGGTGACATTCCCGCTGATGCTGCCCGGCCTCGCCAATGCATGGCTCGTTGTTTTCGTCGAAAGCCTCGCAGATTTCGGCAACCCGATTGTGCTCGGCGGTTCATTCGGTGTGCTCTCGACCGAAATCTTCTTCTCGGTCGTTGGTGCGCAGCAGGATTTCGGCAGGGCAGGGGTGCTTGCCGCCATTCTTCTGGTGCTGGCACTCGCGGCCTTCATGATCCAGCGCACCGTCGTAGGCACGCGCTCCTATGTATCGATGACGGGCAAGGGCGATACGGGCCTGCAGCAATCTCTCCCGGCACCCATCCGGCGCGCGGCATTCGGCATCGCTATTCCGTGGGCTATCCTGACCATCGTCGTCTATTCCATGGCGCTGGCCGGTGCTTTCGTGAAGGTCTGGGGGCGTGACTGGACATTGACGCTCGATCATTTCCGCCGCGCCTTCGCCATCGAATATGCCCGCGACGGCTCGATGATCATGGCCGGACAGGCCTGGGGATCACTCTGGACGACACTCAAGCTCGCGACGGTAGCGGCGCCGATCACGGCATCCATTGGCCTGCTCGCGGCATGGCTGCTGTCGCGCCAGCAGTTCGCCGGAAAAACCGCGCTGGAATTCGCATTGATGCTGACTTTCGCGGTGCCCGGCACTGTGATCGGCGTGGCCTATATCCTGACCTACAACCTGCCGCCGCTGGAGATCACGGGCACGGCGTTCATCCTCGTGGCGTGTTTTGTCTTCCGCAACCTGCCTGTCGGCGTGCGCTCGGGCGTGGCCGCCATGAGCCAGCTCGACAAGAGCCTGGACGAAGCCGCGATCACGCTCCGCGCCTCGACCTTCCGGGCTTTGACGACAGTCGTTCTGCCGCTGCTGAAGCCCGCCATCATCACTGCGCTGGTCTATTCCTTCGTCCGCGCCATGACGACCGTGTCCGCCGTTATCTTTCTGGTCTCAGCAGAATACGAGATGGCGACTGTGTTCATCATCAACCGCGTGATCAACGGCGATTACGGCCTCGCCATCGCGTATTGCGCGGTGCTGATCGTCATCATGATGGCAGCGATCGGCATGATCCAGTTGCTCGTCGGTAAACGGAAACTCGGACGCAGGACCGGAGGCGCTGTTGCCGCCCCGGCGGGAGCAACGGCGTGATCAAGAAAAAGACAGGGGCGGAAGTCCGCCTGCAAGGCATCGGCAAGCGCTACGGCAATGTGACGGCAGTGAAACCGCTCGACCTCGTGATCGAGGGCGGCACGCTGGTGACACTGCTTGGACCATCGGGATGCGGCAAGACGACGCTTTTGCGCATGATCGCGGGTCTTGAACAATCGACAGAGGGCAAGCTCTTCATCGGCGGCAAGGATGTGACGCTGCTGTCAGCGGGAGAGCGCAATGTCTCCATGGTATTCCAGAGTTACGCGCTGTTTCCGCATATGAGCGTGCTGGATAATGTCGCCTATGGCCTGATTTCGTCCGGTCAGAAGAAGCCCGAGGCGCATGCGAGAGCCGAGGAAGCGCTGATCACCGTGGGTCTCAAGGGCTTCGGCACACGCCTGCCGTCTGAGATGTCCGGCGGTCAGCAGCAGCGGGTCGCCGTGGCGCGGGCGCTGGTGCTGGAGCCGGATGTACTGCTGTTCGATGAGCCATTGTCCAACCTTGATGCGAGGCTGCGCCGCTCGATGCGCGAGGAAATCCGCGCGCTGCAACAACGGCTTGGCGTCACTGTCGTCTACGTCACACATGATCAGTCCGAAGCCATGGCGGTGTCGGATACCATCGTTGTCATGCGCAATTCCGAGATCGCGCAGGCCGGTTCTCCCGCCGATCTCTATGCCCATCCCAAGACGGTTTTTGTCGCGAGTTTCATGGGTGAGGCGAACACGGTGAAAGGCATGATCGAGGCCGTTTCCGGCGAAAGCGCCAAGGTTTCACTGGCTGGGCTGAAACTTGACCTGCCCAGCAATGGACTGGGGGCAGGGGCTGTCGATGTGGTGATCCGCCCGGAATCGGTTTTGATCGGCAATGCCGGCAAGGGCATCGCAGGCACCATCGCCAAATCGACCTACATGGGGGCGCATTCCGAATACACCGTATCGACCGCTCTGGGCGATCTCTTCGTCATCGCACCGGACCGGCTGAACCGCAGGAAAGCGGGCGAGACGATTGGCATAACCCTTGCGGATGACGGCGTCATTCTCGTACGTCCCTGAGGCATGACCATGAGCCCTGAAGCCAAGCGCGCCGCGCAACTCGATCCTGGCCGCAGTCCTGTTCCTGATTTCGACCTCGTTCTGTTTGGCGCGACGGGAGATCTGGCGGGGCGCAAACTGTTTCCTGCCTTGCTCCACCGCGAGGCGGAAGGTGTTTTGCCCGGGAACTCGCTGATTCATGCGGTCGGGCGCGCCAAGATGGATGATGCGGCGTTCCGTGCGTCGCTGGAACCGGGGCTGGCCAAGATCGTTGCAGATCGCGCAATTCTAGATCAATTCCTGAGCAAGATCAGATACTACAGCGTAGATTTTGAAGCACCTGACAGCATTGGATCGCTGGCAAAGGCATTGAAGGATTCCAGTCGCACCCGCGCGTTCTATCTCTCGATTGCGCCCAATTATTACGCCCGCGCCTGCGAAATGCTCGGCGCATCCGGGCTTGCCACGCCGGACTCCCGTATCGTTGTGGAAAAGCCGATCGGCCGCGATCTCGCCTCGGCGACAGATATCATGGACGCCGTTGCCAAGGTCTTCAGCGAGAAGCAGACCTACCGGATCGACCATTATCTGGGTAAGGAAACGGTGCAGAACCTGCTGGTCCTGCGC
>CAXTUM010000141.1:0-6801 GCA_964247205.1 uncultured Beijerinckiaceae bacterium | reverse complement strand
ATTCAGTGGCCGACAATATCCTGCTGGCGCTGAAAGGTCCGCGCGGGCCGTTCTCGGCGCTGTTCGGGCGGCGCAATCATGTGGCGGCCGAAGAGATCGACAAGATCCTTGGCATCGTGCGCCTGACGGACCACCGCGCACGCCTCGCCGGTGATCTCTCCCACGGGCAGAAGCAGTGGCTGGAGATCGGCATGCTGCTGGCGCAGGACCCCAAGGTGCTGCTCGTGGATGAGCCGGTGGCCGGTATGACGGATGCGGAGACCGAGGAGACCGCAGTCCTCCTCAAGGAGATCAACAAGGACCACTCCATCATCGTGGTCGAGCACGACATGGGCTTCGTCCGCGCGCTCAACTGCAAGGTGACATGCCTGCACGAGGGCTCGGTGCTGGCCGAGGGCTCCATCGATGCGGTGGCGGGCAACGACCGTGTCATCGAAGTCTATCTGGGGCGTTGAGCATGCTGTCGGTTGAAGCCATCGATCTGCATTACGGTGCCGCACAGGCCCTGCGCAAAATTTCCGTCGCGGCGAAAGCAGGCGAAGTGACCTGCGTTCTGGGCCGCAACGGTGTGGGCAAGACCTCGCTGATGCGCGCCATCGTCGGGCATCAGCCTGTGTCTGCGGGCACTATCACCCTCAACGGTACGTCCCTGGCCGGAGCGCGTCCCGAGGAACGAGCGCGGCGTGGCATTGCCTATGTGCCGCAGGGCCGGGAAATCTTCCCGCTGCTGACAGTGAAGGAAAATCTTGAAACCGGATTTGCCCCGCTGAAGAGCGGGGACCGTCATATCCCGGCAGAGCTCTTCGATCTCTTTCCCGTGCTGCAGACCATGCTGGGGCGGCGCGGCGGCGATCTCTCGGGCGGCCAGCAGCAGCAGCTGGCCATCGCCCGCGCACTGGTGACGCGGCCCAGGCTGCTTGTGCTTGATGAACCGACCGAAGGCATCCAGCCCTCGATCATCAAGGATATAGGACGCACCATTTCGTACCTGCGCAACAAGGGCGATATGGCGATCCTGCTGGTCGAGCAGTATTTCGATTTCGCCAGGGAGCTGGCGGATCAGTGGTATGTCATGGACCGCGGCGAGGTGACGCTGTCGGGTGACCGCGCCTCGATGGACGAGGACGAGATCCGGCGGCGCATGAGCGTTTAACGCTCGCTGGTTCGCGGATCCAGAGCATCCCGCAATCCGTCTCCCAGCAGGTTGAACGACAGCACCGTCACGAAGATGGCGAGCCCGGGAAAGATCGCCATCCATGGCGCGTTCGACAGGAACCGCTGGGCCGAATTCAGCATCGATCCCCAGGACGGCTGCGGCGGCTGTTGTCCAAGGCCGAGGAACGACAGCGCCGCCTCGGCGATGATCGCGGTTGCGATGGTCAGCGTTGCCTGCACCAGCAATTGCGGGGCGATGTTGGGCAGGATATGCCGGAAGGCGATCTGGAAAGGCGTGTTGCCGACCGAGCGCGCGGCCTCCACATAATCCTCGACCTTCACCGAGATCACCTGCCCCCGGGTGAGGCGGATGAAGATCGGCATGGCGGTGACGCCTATCGCGATCATGGCGTTGGAGAGCGACGGCCCCAGAAACGCCGCCATGGCGATGGCGAGGATGAGGAAGGGGCAGGCCAGCATCGCATCTGTGAAGCGGCTGATGACGGCATCGACCCACCCTCCCCGGTAACCCGCGAGCAGGCCGACCGGCACGCCCAGCAGCAGCGCGATGCTGACCGAGATCACCCCGGCGGACAGCGAGGCGCGCGCCCCATAGATGATGCGCGAGAAAAGGTCGCGCCCCACCTCGTCCGTGCCGAACCAGTAGAGCGCAGAAGGCGCCTTGCGCACGCTGGCCCAGCCCTGCTTGACAGGGTCATACGGCGCAATCAGCGGTGCGAAAATGGCTAGAAAAGCCAGCACCAGCAAAACCGCGAGTGCCACCATTGCCCCTTTGCGGCGCCTGAGCTTGGCCCATGCGCGTCTCGCCGGGCTTTCGACGGTGGGCTGAACGGCTGTTGCGACGGTAACAGCGGACATCATTCAGCTCCTCAGCCTGGGATTGACGAGGATATAGCCGATATCCGCCAGCAGATTGAGCAGGATATACGTCGTGGCCGTCACCAGCACGACGCCCTGCACCACCGCGTAATCGCGGTTGAAGACGGCATCCACGATCAGCTTGCCGAAGCCGGGAATGGTGAAAATCTGCTCGGTCAGCACGGCTCCCGAGAGCAGCGTGCCGAACTCAAGTGCGCCCAGCGTGATCACCGGAGTCAGCGCATTGCGCATGACATGTTTGAGGATGATCCTGATCTCGGACTGGCCCTTGGCGCGGGCCGTGCGGACATAATCGCTTTCCAGTGCTTCCAGCATGGAAGCACGGGTGTGGCGCATGAGAATCCCGGCGATGGAATTGCCCAGCACGAAAGCCGGCATGATCGTGGCGCGCATGGAGGCCCAGAAATCCTCGAACGGGCTCACATAGCCCGAGGCCGGCAGCCATCCGAGTTGCACAGAAAACAGCAGGATCATCATGATGCCGAGCCAGAAATTGGGTGTCGAGATGCCCCAGAGCGAGAGCCCGTTGACTGCATAGTCCCAGCCCGTGTCACGCTTGACCGCAGAGATGACACCTGCCGTGATGCCGATGGCGAGCGCGATGATGATGGCCATAAAGGCGAGTTGCAGAGTCACCGGGAATTTCTGGATCACGAGGTCTGCCACGCTGGCCTTGAGCCGCATGGATTCGCCGAGATTGCCGGTCAGCACGCCGCCGATCCAGTAGAGATATTGCATCGGCAGCGGCTGATCCAGCCGGTACTGCCTGCGGATCTGGGCGATGACCTCGGGATCGCTCTCCTCCCCGGCCATGATGGTCGCAGGATCGCCCGGCAGGAGCTGCTGCAACAGGAAGATGATCACCGACACGAAAAACACGGTCGGAAGCAATTGCAGTAAACGCCTGCCGAGAAGAGTGAGCATTGGGGCGCTAACTCAGTTCAGTTTCAGGCCTTTCACGCGCACCAGTCCGTCCGGCATCTGGACATAGCCGGATAGCTTCGTGACATGGGCGATGATGACAAGCGGATGATAGAGATAATTGATGCTGCCTTCCTCAAGCAGCTTCGCCGTTGCCTTCTCGTAAATCGCCTTGCGCTCGGCGGCGCTCGTCTTCGTGCGCGCCTCGTCCAGCCAGCCGTCCACTTCAGGATCGCTGTAGCCGCCGTAGTTGTTGGGCTGGCCGCTCTTGGCGAAGGTGAAGATGTTGCCATCCGGGTCAGTCCGCCCGGACCAGGCCAGGATGAAGGCCTGATAGCGCCCGGCTTCCGCCTCCGTCAGCGACGTGGCGAATTCCGTGACGCGTATCTTCATGTCGAAGCCCGCTTCTGAAGCCATGGCCTGAATGACTTCCGCCACCTGCCGGACTTCCGGACCGTTGGGCACCATGAAATCGATGGTGATGGGAGTCTTCACCCCTGAATCCGCAATAAGTTTCCGCGCCTTGGCCAGATCCCGCCCCGGCACGGGAAATTTCTGCTGGTAATAGGGATTGGCCGGACCCACCCACTGGTTGCCCGGCGTGAATTCGCCGTTGAAAACCACCTGGTTGATGGCGGCCCGGTCGATGGACGCGGCAAGCGCCATGCGGATGCGCTTGTCGGCGAAGACCTTGGACGCCTCGCCCTTGCCGACATTGATCGTCATGCCCTGATAGCCGAGGCCGGGCGATGTCGCGAGTTTCAGCCTGTTGTTGGCGCGGATGTCCTTGATGTCGGTCGCGAGCGCACGCTCGATCAGGTCAAGCTGTCCGGCGCGCAGGTTGGCAAGTCGCACCGTGGCATCCACGACCGGCAGATAGGTGATGCGGTCGATATGGACATTGTCCTTGTCCCAGTAATCCGCGAATTTCTGGACGATTATACGGTCCTGCTGCACGCGTTCGACGAACTGGTAGGGACCGGCGCAGACCGGCTTCAGGCCAAACTTGTCACCCGCCTCTTTCGCGGCCTTGGGCGAGACCATCATGCCCGACCGATCCGTCAGCTGGGCGATCAATGGTGCAAACGGCGATTTCAATTCCAGCCGGATGGTCAGTGGATCAACCACGACCACCTTGTCCACGATGGACAACTCGGGGCGCCGGAACGAGCCCTGCATCGTCATGTGGCGCTCCAGCGAGTATTTGGCCGCCTCGGCGTCCATCACCTCGCCATCATGGAATTTCACGCCCGGACGCAGCTTGATCGTGACGGATTTGCCGTCGGCGGCGGTCTCATGGGACAGCGCGAGCTGAGGAACGACATTCAGCTTGTCATCGATATCGAACAGCTTGTCGCAGATCGAGGCAAACACGATGCGCCCGACATAGGTGCGCGCGGTTGTTGGATCGAGCGCGTCCGGGTCTTCAGCGAGCCCGATGCGCAGGTTGGTCTGGGCGCTGGCGGCAAAGGCGCTCGCCGTCAGCATGAATGCGGTCGCTGCCGCCACCCGGATGATCGATTTCATGTGTTTCTCCCAGACGTTCAGATGCAATCTCAAAAGCACGTTTCGTGCCGGTCAGTCTTTCGCAAGCGTTTAGTCTTTCACTCGCGCCATCGATTCCGCGATCTTCCGCTCGATCTCTTCCCGGCCTACCACACCAGCCGGATTGGCGCGGGTCGGCATGCAGGTACGGTAGTGGATGTAACGCTGGCGGCTGACCGCTTCGAGCCTGGCAAGTTCGGCCAGCGGGTCGGCATGATCATCCACGCGTATGTCGATCAGCGGGTATTCCTCCTCGTCGTGGATGAGGATGGCGGCAGATTGCTTGCCGCGTTTGTCCCCACCTGCGGCCTGTCCGGCATTCAGGGCGGCGATGAATCGGCGGGGAAAGGGCATGGCGCTTTCCGCCGAGAAGACCCGCGCCGTCTCCTCGATCACGCGCGGCCCTGCCAACATGTTCCCCGCGACCGAGAAATGGTCCCGCACCAGATGTCCCGCCCAGGGCACGCAGGTATCGCCAGTGTATGTGGCAAAGCGGCCCTGAAGGTCCATCACATGCACCTGCCGGTCAGACCGGCCCGCGTCGCTTGCCGTGATGATACGGATGACATCGGCGGCGCTGGCGCCGGCCTTCAGCAGTTCAAGCCCGCGCGAGCCGTAGAACGGGTTGACGAAGGCCTGCGAGGCAATAGCCCCGACACCGGTTGCGATGAAGGGAACGCGTGCGCCCACGGCAAAAGCGCAGGTTGTGACAGCGATGCCGATATGGCCGGTGGCGGGATCTTTCGCGATGATCGACCAGGTCATTCTTACCTCCCCACCGCGTAGCCCTGCATGCCGCGCGGATTGGCGGCAGCTTTCAGCATCGGGCCTTCCTTGGCGGCAGCCACGAGACGGCCTTCGCTCCAGTTGCCGCCGACCTCGACCTTGTGGCCGCGCCGCTTGAGCTCGTCGATTGTGGCTTGAGGGAACCGGCCTTCCACCACCACCACGCCGGGCCGCGCCTTGCGCGGCCAGAAGCTCTGGGGAAAATGCTCGGTATGGAACGCGGGCGCATCAATCGCTTCCTGCAGATTCATGCCGGCATGGACATGACGCAGGAACATCTGCGGGATCCACTGGTCCTGCTGGTCGCCTCCCGGCGACCCCCAGGCGAGATACGGCTTGCCGTCGCGAAGCGCCATCGTGGGCGAGAGCGTGGTGCGCGGACGGCGGCCCTCTCCCAGCGCGGACGGATGCTCCGCATCAAGCACGAACATCTGAGCGCGCGAGCCGAGGCAGAAACCCAATTCCGGAATGATCGGCGAGCTTTGCAGCCAGCCGCCCGAAGGCGTGGCGGCGATCATGTTGCCGTGCCGGTCGATCACATCATAGTGAACGGTATCGCCGCGCATGACGTCCGCCGTGCCACGCTCACCCGCACCATGCCCGGTGTTGACCCGGGTGATTTCGCCCACGGTCGGCTCGCCCACCCCCATGGCGCCGACGGCCTCGCGCTTGCCATCCGACACGTTGACCGCAATCGCCTTGCCGCGCCCCGGTATGATACCGGGCCGCTGCTCCATGCTGGCGGTCTGCGTGATCAGCGTGCGCCGCTGATCGTTGTAGGCATCCGACAGCATCACATCGAGCGGCACGTCGACAAAATCGGGATCGCCCAGGAATGTGTCGCGGTCGGCGAAGGCCAGCTTGGCCGCCTCCACCACAAGATGCACGAAATCCGGGCCGCGCACATCCATCCCGTCGAGATCAAAGCCCTTGAGCAGGGCCAGCTGTTGCAACGTGGCAATGCCCTGACACCAGCCGCCGGGCTTCAGCACGCGGTAGCGGCCGTAGTCGTAACCGACGGGCTCTTCCTCGGTGGCACGCCACCCCGCCATGTCGGTGCCGGTGATAACGCCCTTGTTGCGGTGACCAGAGGAATCCATCAATTCCTGGCTGCGGCAGAAGCGGTCGATGGCCTGCGCGACAAATCCTTGCGCCCAGACCATCCGTGCCTTTTCGATCTGGCGGATGCGGTCACCGCCTGCACTTTCGGCTTCGGTCAGTATGCGTTCGTAGGTATCCGCCAGTTTTTCGTTGCGAAACAGAGAGCCCGGCGCTGGCGGCTGGCCATTGGGCAGGTAAAGCGCGGCAGAGGTTGGCCATTCCTTCTCGAACAGTTCGCGTACCGTATTGATCGTGGCGGTGACGCGCTCCACCACGGGATAGCCATGGCGGGCATAGTGGATGGCGGGCTCCAGCACCGCGCGCAGGGTCACGCTGCCATAGTCCCGCAGCACCAGCATGAGGGCATCGAATGTTCCGGGGACGCAGGTCGCG
>CAXTUM010000140.1:0-6809 GCA_964247205.1 uncultured Beijerinckiaceae bacterium | reverse complement strand
CCGATCAGGTTCTGCAGCAGCGCGCGCAGCTGGACCTCCTGTTCATTGGATGTGCCGCTCTGGCGCTTTTGCTGGTCGAGTTCGGCTTGGCTGGCGGCGACACGGCCGCCGGCGGCGCGGGCGTCGTTCTCCAGCGCGCGCGATGTGCGTTCGGCGGCGTTGCGGACCTGCTCTTCAAGACCGGAGAGTTGCGCGTAGAGCTCCTTGATGCGCGGATGCTGCGGCAGCAGCGTGCGTTCCTCCTGGGCGATCTGAGCCTTGAGCGTGGCGCGGGACTCGATCAGGCGACGGACGGATTCGTTGTTGACGACATCCGACACCTCGAAGATCCTGCCTTGCCGCACGGCCTCGCGGATCATGCGTGCCTTGGATGTCAGTTCCGCCTGCTGAGAGCGTGCCGTTGCCAGCTGGGTGTTGAGTTCCGACAGCTGCTGCGACGAAATGTTCGAATTGTCACCGTTGCCTCCGCCCACGAGGAACAGTCCGTTCTGGCTGCGGAAAGTTTCTACCTTGCCTTCCGCAGCGGATACCCGCTCGCGCAATGTATCGATCGTGCGGCCCAGCCAAGACCCGGCTGCCTTGGCCGACCCCTTTTTGGCCTGCTCGAGCTGCCTGATATATTCCTGTGCGATGGCATCAGAGAGTTTTGCAGCCAACTCCGGATCGCGGCTCTGGAATTCGATCGCGATGACGCGCGATTTCGCCACGGCAAAGGCCTTGAGCTTGTCGAAGTATTTTTCCAGCACCCGCTCTTCCGGCGACATGCTCGCCGGATTGTTGATCAGGCCAAGCATCACTGCGACCTTCGTCAGCGCATCCGTGCCTCCCAGAACGTCATCGAACTCCGGCTTTGTTCCGAGATCGAAACGGCGGATCATGGCGCGGGCTATATCGCGGGACTGGACGAGCTGTACCTGGCTCAGCACGGCATCCTGATCGATCAACGGATCGCTGCCGCGCTGGCCCTCACGGCCGATGCGGGTGTATTCGGTGTCGCGGTTTTCGAGGAAGACCCGGGTCTCAGAGGTGTAGCGTGGCTTGATGATATTGACCGCAACGGTTGATAGCGCCAGCGCGCCTACCGTGGTCAGCAGCACAAGCCATTTGCGCCGCCCGACTTCCCGGAACAGTGCAACAAGATCGATCTCGCCACGATCCGCCGATGACGACGGCATCTGCTGGCCAGCTTCCGCAACAGGCATTGCGACAACTCCTACACAACCCAACCCACACGGCAGCGAAGAGACTGCCTAGTGTCGTCATATCGCAGATTATGGTTTCCGGGGGGTTAACTGAACTGGTTAGCAAAATCTGACGCAAAAGGTTTCTTAACCATGATGGTGTTTGATCCGCTCAGTTCAACAGTCGTGTCGTGTCATGAAGCGTATCTCTCTCGTCCTGTCACTTGCCGCCTCCCTCGGGCTTTCCGCCTGCTCGCATCATCGCAGCATCGCGCATTCCGAATTGTTCGCGGCGAGCCTGCATGAGCCCTACACACTGGCCAATGGTGATCGCCTGCGTGTCATTGTGTTCGGCCAGGACAGCCTCTCCAACACCTATACCGTGGACAGCGTCGGCCATGTCTCGATGCCGCTGATCGGCTCTGTTCCCGCCCAGGGACAGACCACCAAGGGCCTTGAGCATCAGATCGCGGCGAAGCTGCGCGGCGGTTTCCTGCGCGAGCCGAAAGTCTCGGTCGAGGTGGAGCAGTACCGCCCGTTTTTCATTCTGGGGGAAGTCACGACATCGGGCCAGTATCCGTTCGTCAACGGCATGACCGTCCAGACCGCGGTGGCGATTGCGGGCGGCTTCCAGCCGCGGGCCGACCGCCATGTCGCTGTGGTGACGCGCAACATCAACGGCGATGCCGTTTCGGGCAAGGTGCCGCTCGATACTGCGGTTCGTCCGGGCGATACAATCACTATCCGCGAACGGTTCTTCTGATGCGCATCATCCATGTGTTTCGCGCCCCTGTTGGAGGGCTCTTCCGCCATGTGATGGATCTGGCAAAGGAACAGGCGCGCCGCGGCCATGAGGTCGGTGTGTTCTGCGACGCCAATTTCGCGGGTGACCGCAACGAAGGTCTCCTGAAAGAATTGTCCGCAGATCTGGCTCTGGGTGTCGAACGCTCGCCGATGCAGCGCAATCCCCACTGGAGCGACATGGCTGCGCTCGCGCGCATGAACAGCTTCGCGGCACGCACGGGCGCCGGTGTCCTGCACGGGCACGGCTCCAAGGGCGGGTTATATGCGCGCGTTGGCGCTGTGGCGCGCAGTTCAGGTCCTGTGCGGGCTTACACTCCGCATGGCGGCAGCCTCAATTACAAGCCGGGCACTTTGATCCACCGGGCCTACATGGGTATCGAGTATCTGCTGGAAAAAGGCACGGATCTGTTCCTGTTCGAGAGCCAGTTCATCGCTGATCGCTTCCGGGAGTATGTCTGCGAGACGGATGCCGTGACCCGCATCGTGCTTAACGGGCTCTATCCTCACGAACTCGTGCCGGTTGTTCCTGCGGAAAATGCGGCTGATTTTCTCTATATCGGGGAATTCCGCTTCGCCAAGGGCATCGACAATCTCCTGTCCGCCATGGCCGAAATCCGCAAAGCGGCAAATAGGCCGCCAACCTTGATCCTGGTCGGGCAGGGACCTGATGAGCCAGCCTTGCGGGCGCAAGTTTCAGCCCTTGGCATGGACGGGACGATATCCTTTCACAAACCGATGGCGGCGCGCGAGGCTTTTGCCATGGCCCGCACGATGATTGTGCCGTCACGTTTTGAATCCATGCCCTACGTCGTGATTGAGGCCGCCGGCGCCAGCGTGCCGATCATTTCGACCGATGTCGGCGGCATTCCCGAGATCTTCGGCTCGGAAAGCGACAGGCTGATCCCGTGCGACAATGTTCCGCTGCTGGCCGAAACCATGCGGCAGTCGATTGCGATGTCACCGGCGGACCGGTTCGCACCAGCGCTGCGATTGCAGGAGCATATCGACGAGAACTTCTCGGTGGAGAAGATGGCGTCGACGGTGCTGGAAGCTTACGCAGCAGCGCGGGGGAGACGCGGACAGGCAACCAACGCGGCTGAAATGGAGCGCAAGGCCGGTTGAGCTTGGTTCAGCAGGTACTTTGAAAGTGAACATCCTTGGCACAGGCAGGGAAATTGAAGCAAAGGTCTCAACCCGCAGTGTCCGGGGTTGTGGCGGCGCGTGTCAAACTGGCTGAATCCACGCTCGATCTGCAACCTGCCGCCGCCATATCTCCCGTTGTGATCGCTGGTCTCTGGCGCATCGCCGAGGCCGCTCTCACATGCGTGCTCGGCGGTCTGATCTACTGGCTTTATGTCTTTCCGCAGATCGGCTGGCAATCAGCGTATATGCTGGCGATCCCGCTTTTCTCAGTGCTCGCCATCATCACCCTGCAGGCGTTCGACCTTTTCCACATCGGGGTGTTCCGCACCCCTCTGATTCATGCGCCACGGCTTGTTGCGGGCTGGACAATGGCATTCCTCATTGCTTTCTCGTTCGTCTTTTTCCTGAAGCTGGAAGGTGTGTTTTCACGTGTCTTCATGGCGGCGTGGTACGGCGCTGGACTGTCGATGCTGCTGTTCGCCCGTATCTGCCTGTCGTGGAAAATCCGCGCCATGACGCGGCAGGGTCTGCTTGACCGGCGCACAGCCATCGTCGGAGGAGGAGAGGCGGCGGAAAAACTGCTTCGCAGCCTGCAAACGGATGATCAGTCGGATCTGCGCGTCTTCGGCGTTTTCGATGACCGCTGGGACGAGCGCTCACCCGATGTGCTGGCGGGATATCCCAAGCTTGGCACGGTGGATGATCTGGTTGAATACGCCAGGCATGCGCGGCTTGACCTGGTGATCTTTGCTCTGCCGCTCTCCGCCGAGACACGCCTGTTGCAGATGCTGAAGAAGCTCTGGATTCTGCCCATCGATATCCGGCTTGCAGCCCATATGCAGAAGCTGCGTTTTCGCCCGCGCAACTATTCCTACATCGGCGGCCTGCCGGTCTTCGACATGGTGGACAAGCCCATCGCGGACTGGGACGTGGTTCTCAAATGGTTGTTCGACAAGATCGTCGGCAGCTTGCTGTTGATCGTGCTGTCACCTGTGATGCTGCTGGTCGCGCTCGCTGTACGGCTGGAGTCTCGCGGACCTGCGCTGTTCCGGCAGAAGCGCTACGGGTTCAACAACGAGTTGATCGAGGTGTTCAAGTTTCGCTCGATGTATGTCGATGCAAGCGATGCGACGGCATCGCGGCTGGTGACGCGGGATGATCCGCGCGTCACCCGCGTCGGGCGCTTCATCCGCAGGACATCGCTGGATGAGCTGCCGCAACTCATCAATGTCGTGTTCCATGGTAATCTGTCGATTGTGGGTCCAAGGCCGCATGCAGTTCATGCCAAGGCCGAGAACCGGCTCTATGATCAGGTGGTGGACGGCTATTTCGCGCGGCACCGCGTGAAGCCAGGCATCACCGGGCTGGCGCAGGTCAATGGCTGGCGGGGTGAGACCGATACCGAGGAGAAGATCCAGCGCAGGGTCGATCACGACCTTCGCTATATCGAGAACTGGTCGCTTTGGCTCGACGTGGCGATTCTGCTGCGCACGCCGTTCTCGCTGATCAAGACGGAGAATGCGTATTGAGTGCGGCGGCAGCCATTGATGGGACAGCAACTGTCCGCAGCCCGACGCTGAGCACGCGCGGCCTGCGCAATGCGGCGGTGTGGCTGCTGTTCTTCTCGGGGTTTCTCGTGTTCATCGAACCCGCGCCCTTCGAGATCGCCTTCGGCCTGGTGGCGTTGATCTTCGTTCTGACCGGTCTCAAGATCAGCATCCTCTTCCTGCCGATGATCCTGCTGCTCGTGCTCTACAACACCGGTGGCGGTCTCTCGCTGATGGAGGTCGTGGATGAATCACGCGCGGTATGGTTCGTCGTCATTTCGATCTACATGGCGGTGATGGCGATCATCATCGCTGCGATCTTTTCGGAGGATACGCAGCGGCGGCTGGACCTCATGAAAAGCGGCTATGCGCTGGCCGCTGTCATCGCCTCCATTGCAGGCATTATCGGTTATTTCGATGTCGCTGGGACGCTTGAATATTTCACGCGCTATGGCCGCGCCATGGGCACTTTCAAGGATCCCAACGTTTTCGGCACATTCATCGTGCTGCCCTTTGTCTATATCGTGCAGGGCTTCTTTCTGGGGACACACCGCAGGCCGGTGATCGCGGCTGGCATGCTGCTGATCATCGTGGCCGGTCTGTTCCTGTCGTTCTCGCGCGGGGCCTGGGGTGTAGCAGTGGCAGCCGTGGGATTGTGCGTCCTGCTTACCTTCATCACGGCTGAATCCGGCAAGCTGCGGATGCGGATCATCGGTATTTCACTGCTTGGCATCGCGTCCTTTGCGGTGCTTCTCATCATAGCCTTGCAGTTCGAGGCGATACGCGAGACCTTCGAGGTCCGGGCTTCGCTGAACCAGGACTACGACTACGGCGAGACCGGACGCTTCGGCAACCAGCGCCGCTCCATCCCGCTGCTGCTGGGGGAGCCCAATGGCTTCGGCCCGACAATGTTCCGGGACATCTTTCCGGAAGACCCGCACAACACGTTCCTCAACGCCTTTGCATCCTACGGCTGGCTCGGCGGCATCAGTTACGCCAGCCTGATCGCAGTCACCATGCTGGTGGGGTGGTCGCTCGTTTTCCGCAAGACGCCGTGGCAGAAGGACGCCATTGCGGTGTGGTCATCGTTCTTTTTCCTGATGCTGCAGGGACTGCAGATCGATACGGATCACTGGCGCCATTTCTATGTGCAGCTCGGGCTTACCTGGGGCCTCATGCTGGCTAGCCTGCGCTACGCGGCATGGCAGCGAGGCGCCCAAGCGCCGACAGCGGAATGGTCAGCGTCGACAGCGCAAACAGCACGATGATCATGACGATCGCGGCCTCAAGGCCGTAACGCGACGCGACCCAGCCGCCGGCCAATGCGCCGATGGACCGCACACCGTAGATCGCGAGCTGGATCACGGCCCCCACGCGACCCAGCATGCCTTTCGGGGTGACCAGTTGCCGGATCGTGTTCTGGCAGACCAGCCAGAGGATCGGGCCGAAGCCCAGCAGGAAGTACACCGTCATGGAGGATGCAAAGCCGCCAAGATCGGGCGCGAAAAACAGGATGGTAGCGGCCAGGGTTGAACTCGCCGGACCGAAGAACAGCAGGAATCGCGGCGGGAATCGTGTCATGGCCCACGCTGCCGTGAACGCTGCGAGCAGCGAGCCGAGACCCATCGCTGACTGGGCGAAGCCGATGGACCCGGTGTCCAGCGACAGCTTGCGCAGCGCGTAGGGCACAAAGACCGCAGCCAATGCCAGAAAGGCCGAATTCCAGAACAAAGCGCAGGCGACGATGCCGCGCAAAAGCGGCTGCCGCCGCACGAAGGCAAAGCCCTCCCTGATCTCCTGAAGGACCGCGCGTTCCCGGGGCGGCGGCGGCTCCTGTCTCGGAAATCCAGCGGAGATAGCGAGGCCAGCCAGCGCCAGCCCAAGCCCGATCATCAGTCCTGTCAGCGGATACCCTTGCGCGATCAGAAACCCCATCAGGGACGGCCCGATCAGCATGGCGCAGGATTGCACGATCTGCATCTTCGCATTGGCCGCACCCAGCGCCTGAGGCTTCACCAGCCTCTGCAGGCTGGCTGCTTCGGACAGATATCCGATCACGACAGCGGCGGCCGTCAGGAACGCTCCGAAGGTGAAAAGAACGGGGCTTCCCGCCAGATATCCGCTGACGGCCATC
>CAXTUM010000139.1:0-6831 GCA_964247205.1 uncultured Beijerinckiaceae bacterium | reverse complement strand
TATCGCTACCGGCTGATCCCGGTGTTTTCGGATTCCATTGCTCCAGATGCCGGGATGGCGGCACTGGTGAAAAAGCACCGCGCGCCGTTCGAAGCGGACCTTGGCAAGGTGATGGGCAAGACCAATGGCACGCTCTACCGGCGCGGCAATTTCCAGGGCTCGCTGGATGATGTGTTCTGCGATTCCATGCTGGCCGTGCGCGATGCCGAGATCGCGCTGTCGCCCGGCGTGCGCTGGGGCACCAGCCTGCTGCCGGGACAGGACATCACCTTCGAGGATGTCACCAACGCCTGCGCTATCAGCTATCCCAATTGCTACCGGCTGCCGATGACGGGCACGCGGCTGAAGGAAGTGCTGGAGGATGTGGCGGACAACATCTTCAACCCGGACCCCTATCTGCAGGGCGGCGGCGACATGGTGCGTGTCGGCGGCCTCGGCTTTACCGTGGATGTGTCGAAGGCGATCAACAGCCGCATTTCGAATCTGACGATGCTGAAGGACGGCAAGCCGCTCGATGCCTCGCGCGAGTACATCGTGGCGGGCTGGGCTTCAATCAACGAGGGCACGCAGGGACCGCCGATCTGGGACGTCGTCAGCCAGTATCTGACGGCCAAGAAGGTGGTGGAGCCGAGGCCGCTGGATGCTGTTAAGGTGGTGGGGACATGACAGGCACGTCACGCCGCACATTCCTCGCCGCCACCGCAGGCAGCCTCGCCGCTGCCTCCACGGCAAAGGCGCAATCCGCTCCGGACAAGGCCATCACCGATCTGCCGGACTGGTCGAAATATCTCGGCGATGGCGTCGCTGCGCGCCCCTATGGCAAGCCATCGAAATATGAGGCCCACGTGATGCGCCGCGATGTGGAATGGCTGACGGCGAGCCGCGAGAGCTCGGTGAATTTCACGCCGCTGCATGAACTCGACGGCATCATCACGCCCTCGGGCCTCTGCTTCGAACGCCATCACGGCGGGATCGCGGAGATCGACCCGGCGCAATACCGGCTGATGATTTCGGGGCTGGTTGACAAACCGCTGGTGTTCACGCTCGACGACATCAAACGCTTCCCGCGCATTAACCGCGTGCATTTTCTGGAATGCGCGGCCAATTCCGGCATGGAATGGCGCGGAGCGCAGCTCAATGGCTGCCAGTTCACACACGGCATGGTGCATAACGTGATGTACACCGGTGTGCCGCTGAAGCATCTGCTGAATGAGGCGGGCGTGAAGACCAGCGGCAAGTGGGTGATTGCCGAAGGTGCTGACTCGTCCGGCATGAACCGTTCCGTGCCGCTCCAGAAAGCGCTGGATGATTGCATCGTGGCCTACCGCATGAATGGCGAGATGCTGCGGCCCGAACAGGGTTATCCCGTGCGTCTCGTGGTTCCCGGCTGGGAAGGCAACATGTGGGTGAAATGGCTGCGCCGCCTTGACGTGACGGACGTGCCTCTGCTGGCCCGCGAGGAGACGTCCAAATATACCGACCTGATGGCGGACGGCCGTTCGCGGCGCTTCACTTTCATCATGGATGCCAAATCGGTCGTGACGAACCCCTCGCCTCAGGCTCCGCTGAAATACAGGGGGCAGAACGTACTCTCCGGCCTCGCCTGGTCCGGACGCGGCACGATCCGCCGGGTGGACGTGACGCTGGACGGCGGGCGCAACTGGCAGGAAGCGCGAATCGACGGGCCGGTGCTGGACCGTTCGCTGACGCGCTTCTACGTCGATTTTGACTGGCAGGGACAGGAGCTGATGATCCAGTCCCGTGCCCATGATTCCACGGGCTATGTGCAGCCGACCAAGGACGAACTGCGCAAGGTGCGCGGGGTCAATTCGATCTACCACAACAACGGCATCCAGACCTGGCTGGTGCGGGCCAATGGCGAGACGGAAAATGTCGAGATTTCGTGAGGTCGTTGCTGGTGCTGCAGTCGCCCTGGCGCTGACCGGCGGGTTGGCATTGGCACAGCATAATGCCCCTGCGCCAAAGCCGCTCAATCTCGGTCGTCCTGCCCATGCGCAGGAGCTCAAGGCCTGGGATATTTCCATCCTGCCCGACGGTCGCGGTCTCCCCGTTGGCAAGGGAACTGCCAAAAAGGGCGAGGATATCTTCGTCGAGAAATGCGCGGCCTGTCATGGCGAGTTCGGCGAAGGCGTCGGGCGCTGGCCTGTTCTGGCGGGCGGTAATGGCTCGCTGAAGAATGATCGCCCGGAGAAGACCGTGGGTTCCTTCTGGCCCACATCGACAACGCTGTTCGACTATCTTCGCCGCGCCATGCCCTATGGCAATGCGCAGTCGCTGGAAGCAGATGAGCTTTACGCGCTCTCCGCCTACATCCTGCACATGGGCGACGTGATCAGGGACGCCAGCTTCGAAGTGAACGAAAGAAACTTTGCTGCAATCCCGATGCCTAACGGTGGCGGCTTCTACGACGACGATCGGGAGGTTGCGGAAAAGGCATTCTGGCGCAAGGATGTCTGCATGAAGGATTGCAAAAAGGAGCCCCCGAAGGTGACGGGACGCGCCATGGTGCTGGATGTCACGCCGGATTCGAAAACGGCTCCGAGGGTTGAATGAGGTTTGCCGCAGGGGTGATTGCCATGTCGCTTCTGCAAGAGGGCCTGGCGCTTTCAGGAGGGAGCGCAGCGGCGCAGGGCAAGGGTGACAAAGCGCTGGGAGAATATCTGTCAGGCGAATGCGTGACCTGCCATCAGCTCAGAGGCAAGGCGGTCGGTGCCGTTCCACCCATCATCGGCGTGGAAGTGGAAAGCTTCACGGCCCTGATGAATGCCTATCGGAAAAAGGAGCGTGAAAACCCGGTGATGCAGACCATTGCCACCAAGTTCAGCGATGAGGAGATCGCGGCGCTGGCGGCCTATTTCGAGAGCGTCAAACCGAAGCCGTGAGGGGCAAGACTTGTAAGCACGCATAATAAAAGTAATAAGAATTATATAACAGGGAGAAACGGGAATGGAGCTTCACAGGAGGCAAGTTCTGGTTGCCGCTGCGGCTGCCGGAGCAATCGGCGTCGCGGGCGCGGCGGCTGCGGCACCCGTCAAGCTCGATCTCAAGTCGCTGAAGAAGGAGGCGGATGTCGCTTGCCTCTATCATTGCGATTTCGGCGACCCCTCGCGCTTCGCGCAGATGCTCACCAACCTCAGCAACCACTTTTCAGTCTATGGCAATCCGCTGGATATCCAGCTGGCGATTGTCGTGCATGGTCAAGGCCTCAAATTCTTTCTGGAATCCCTCGAGGATACGCCATGGAAGGATGAGAAACTGCCGGGAGATACCGTGCAACGGCTGTCCGACCTCGCGAAGAGCGGATTGAAGGTCTATCTCTGCGAAATCACGTTCACGCGCCTGAAGATCGATCCAGGCAAGGCACGGCAGGCTGAATTCATCCACTTCGTGCCGTCAGGCGTCGCTGCTGTCGGCGCGTTGCAGGCGCAGGGCTTCGGCTATCTGAAGACAGGCTGAGACGCGCCGGGCATTCAAACAAACAGGACAACTTCGAAAGGCTGACTTCCATGACGACCAACCGCAGACAATTTCTGGGTGCCGCAGCCGGAGCCTCACTGCCCGCCATGCCCGCCATTGCCCATATCAGGCCGCGAGTCGTGGTGGTTGGCGGCGGTCCCGGCGGTGCGACGGCTGCCAAATATGTTGCACGGGAGACCAATGGAGCCATTGACGTTGTTCTGGTGGAGCCCTCGCGGCAGTTCACCACGTGCTTCCATTCCAACCTCTATCTCGGCGGCTTTCGCTCCTGGGACTCGATCACGCACAGCTATGACAAGCTGGCTTCCACATACGGCATCCAGATGAACCACCAGATGGCGGCGGGCATCGACCGGGTGACGCGGCAGGTTGTGATGGCCGATGGCTCGCGCCTGAGCTACGACCGGCTCATCCTCTCGCCCGGCATCGATATCCGCTACGACTCGGTTCCCGGCTGGGGCCAGCAGCACGAGGAGGCGATGCCGCATGCCTGGAAGGCAGGTCCGCAGACGCAGCTCCTGAAAACGCGCCTCGATGCCGTTCCGGACGGCGGGCTCATCGTCATGGTAGCGCCGCCCGTACCCTATCGCTGCCCGCCCGGCCCTTACGAGCGCGTGTCGATGATGGCGCATGTGCTGAAGAAGGCGGGCAAGACCAAAGCCAAGATCGTCGTGCTCGACCCGAAGGAGCGTTTCTCCAAGCAGGCCCTGTTTCAGGAGGGCTGGGAAAAACTCTACCCTGGAATGGTGGAGTGGCTTGGACCGGGAATTCACAGCGGCATCAAGGGCGTTGATCCGCGCACCAATACAGTCGAGACCGGGTTCGAGACCTACAAGAACGCAGCGCTGGTGAACGTCATCCCCGCCCAGTTCGCGGGCAAGATCGCGCGCGATGCCGGGCTCGCCAATGCATCGGGCTATTGCCCGATCGACCCTGAGACGATGCGTTCGGTCGCCGATCCTAATATTTATGTCATCGGCGATGCGTCCATCGCGGGCGATATGCCGAAATCGGCCTTCTCCGCCAACAGCCAGGCCAAGGTCGCTGCCATGAGCGTGCGGGGCGAGTTGCTGGGCATGCGCACCTTCCCGGCGCGCTACACCAACACATGCTGGAGCCTGCTCGATACGGACAATACGGTGAAGGTGGGCGGGCGCTATGAGCCCGGCGATGGCCGCATCAAGGAGGTCGAGGGCTTTGTCTCCAAGACCGGAGAAACGGCTGCTCTGCGCAAGCAGACACAGGACGAGAACATGGGCTGGTATGCGGGCATTGTCGCGGACATGTTTACCTGAACGAAAAAAGCGGGCTTTTTGAGCCCGCTTTTTTCACCCGTGAGCCACAGGCATTACTTCTTTTTGCCGTCCTTGCCGTACTGCTGGAGGAATGCAATCAGATCCTTGATCTTGGCTTCGTCCTTGAGCCCGGCATACACCATCTTCGTGCCCGGCGTAACGCCGCGCGGGTCCTGGATGTAAACGGTGAAATTCTCGACATTCCAGACCTTGTTCAGGTCCTTGTAAGCGGCGGAATAGCTGTAACCTTCGGCTGTGCCAGCCTTCCGATCATCAAATACGCCGTTCAGTTGCGGGCCGACGGCATTCTTGGCGGTTTCGCCGATCTGGTGGCAGGTCCGGCATTGCAGGAAGAGCTTTTCGCCTGCGGCAGCATCCTGCGCGGCGGACGGGCCTGCAGAAATTGTCCCAAGCACAAGGGCCAAGCCCAGAAATGTCATCGCGGAACGCATCATCTTCATCCTCCAGAGGCAACGGTCTTGATCCGAATGTGCAATTTACCAAACTGTTTACGTACGTTTGCAAAAATTGGATTTCTGGCAAGGCGCGTCAAGAGTTCAATGCTGATTTAGTGTCACAGGGGTGAATATTGACTGAACCGTCATGCCTTCGGAAGCTGGATGCGGAAGCAGGCTCCGGAAGACTGGTCCAGCAGGCTTATCGATCCGCCGAGTGATCGGACGAGATCAGACGCGATGGCGAGGCCAAGGCCGGTTCCGCCGGGACGCGTTGAACCGTGAAACGCATCAAACAGCTTCTGGCGGATCGCGGGCGGGATGCCGGGTCCCGTGTCGGCGATATCAATTACCCAGTTCGCCGCATCCTCCGTGCATGTCACAAGCAGCGCGTGGTGCTGGCCCTGCACAGGCGGGTTGGTCTCCATGGCCTGGAGGGCATTCCGGCAGAGGTTGGTGCAGACCCGGAACAGGTGTTCGGGATCACTGCGCAGGATGAGGCCTGGAGATACCCCATTGGTCCAGATCACGGGATACCCGTCGAAAAGGCCGACGGCATCCCGGACCTCCTCCAGCAATGCATGCAGGCGGATCGTTTCCAGACGTGGTGGACGTTCCTCCGCGCGGCCATACGCGAGGGTGGACTGGCAAAAGGCGATGGCGCGATCAAGCGTCTGGAGCAGTTTGGGAGCAAAGCGCTGGACTGTCGGGTCCTTCACAGCACCCAGTCTGTCGGAGATCAGCTGTGCCGAGGACAGCATGTTTCTAAGATCGTGGTTGATCTTGCTGACGGCGAGCCCGAGCGCGGCGAGATGCTCTTTCTGCTTGAGCTGCTGCGAGATTGTCTTCTGCATCCCCGCCACCGCTGTTTCGGCGGTGCCGATTTCATCCGTACGGCCAGACGGCTGCATCAGCCGGGTCTGGTCCTCCGGCTTTTCGGCGAAGCGGGTGATGCTCGCCGTCAGTTTTTCAACCGGACGGACAATCAGGCGTTTGAGCGAGAGAAAAACCAGCGCCCCCGTGATGCCCGAGATGAACAGGGACAGCGCCAGAATATTGCCCGCGAAACGCCACATGGCCTCGCGCAATGGTCGTTCCTTCAGGACGATTTCAACGAAATCTCCGTCCATGGGCGCCGAATCGATGACCCGGATGGTCCGGTCACCGCCATTGACCAGAATGTCGAAACTCTCGGTGATGCTGCGGAAAGCATCCATTTTCTGGAAGTCGAAGGTGGCGCCGATGGTGGGCGGCATGTCGCTGAAAGCGAGCAGCCGTCTGGCGCCCTTGACGCGCAGCGCGATGGTCTCCGCGCCGACATTCTTGAGCAGTTGCTTGACGAGGTCCTCCGGCAGCGCTTCCTCGGGCGCCGCTTCCAGCACCAGCGCCGCAGTGCGTGCGGAAGCCAGACGGTCGTTCAGCCATGCGTTGCGGAAATTGGCGATGGACGGCACGAAAATCAGCACTTCCGCGACCATCACGAACAGCAGTGTCAGGAGCAGCAAGCGCGTGGACAGTCCAAGTTTGCGGCGGCGCACGGTGGTTGCGGCTTCAGACATGCGTCACCCGAATATCCGCATGAA
>CAXTUM010000138.1:0-6877 GCA_964247205.1 uncultured Beijerinckiaceae bacterium | reverse complement strand
CGGTCACTTCAAGCGGCGGCGGTTCCCGCCGTTCCGTTGTTTGGGCAAAGGCCTGGTTTGAGAAAGCCGCCATAGCGGAATGGGCGGCAAAAGCCGCCAGAAAACGTGTCGAGACCATGTTTCCTCCCCCGGCCCACCGCCAGGATTTCGGGTTGCACATGCTCTCGGCCGGTCTCCTGGCTTGCGGCTCAAACGCGTCTCGCGGCCTTCCCAGCCCGTAACAGGGGCCAGTGGTGTCGCGCGAGAAACTCGCCGCTTACAGTTGCGGGGGCAGCTGCCGACTGGGACCAGATGGTCCGCACGGCATTCCCTGTTTCACCTCTCCTTGACGAGAGGCACCGAAAGCTTGGGTTGTCTCGCATGGCCTGCTGCCTTTGACAATCAGAGTCTGCTCCGAAATTTTCACTTGTCCGGAGTTGCGGCTGCAACGCTGCGCTTCCTGTGCTCTTCCGGATCATTTGGCAGTGTGCTGCTGCATGAAATCTGCCTGGCTATCCGGGGGGCAGGTCAAAGCCGGCGGGAACTGGAACCTGCGTCCGTGCGTCTGCAGATGGCCGCGACGATCGCTCTTGCCCGCGAGGATGATAACAGTTCCGCAATGTCGGGCTTGAGCTTTCGCCGCCAATTGGGCCGTTCCCTGTCGGTGCCCGGCAGGTTGATGCGCGTCTCATCACCTGCCAGGTCATCGGCCTGAACAAGCATCAGAGCCGAGGGGGCTTGCGCCAGATAGCGGTGGATGAGGGCGGCCAGATCATCATCCATTTCAGCCGTCTGGCTCGGCTCGATCCCGGCTTCCGACATGGCCCGCAGCAGCTCATGTTTATCGGTTTCGCGTCTCTGCCGATGCTCGCCCGCTGTGTCTGGCGAGATCAGGCCCATGGCTGCCATTTCGGCGATATCGCTGCCGATCCACCAGCCCGTCAGCGTCGGCAGATCATGCGTGCCGATGCAGGCGGCGGCGGCTTTCGGATAGGTCGCAGGTTGCCGGAAGGCCTTGCCCTCCCGCTCGAGTTGCAAGACCCGGTAGGACAGTACGCCGGCACGGTCCATCGTCTCGCGGAACCCCTCCGGCACAGTGCCAAGGTCCTCGCCGATGACAAGACATTGCGCGCGCTGGCTTTCGAGCGCCAGCACGCCCAGTTGCCCGGGGAGATCATATCCGACATAGGCCCCGTCTCTGGCGCTTGCCCCGTCCGGTACCCAGAACAGCCGTTGCAGCCCCATGGCATGGTCGATGCGCAAAGCGCCGGCGTGGCGCATGTTGGCGGCCAGCATGCGCCCGAAAGCCTGATATCCGTCACGCTTCAAAGCCATCGGATCTGGCGCGGGCAAGCACCAGACCTGCCCATCGGCAGAAAAAGGATCAGGCGGCGCGCCGATGGACACCCCCGATGCAAAGCGCTGCTGACCAGCCCAGGCTTCAGCTCCGTCAGGTGCCGAACCAACAGCGAGGTCGCGGTAGATGCCGAGCTCAAGGCCAGCGCGCTTGACGGCATCCCCCAGCGCGCGGTCGCAGAGCCATTGCTGGAACAGCGCAAAGTGTATCCCGGCGCTGTGGGCTTCTGAAAACAGGCTCACGGCGGAAGAACCGGCCTCATGCAGAGCATTGGGCCATTGCTGCCAGGGCTGGCCACGATACTGGTTGCTGATGGCCTCGAAGGCTGCAAAGTTCTGCAAGTCTTCGCCGCCTTCAGCTATGAAGTTGGAGAAATCCGCACGAAGTACCTCCAAGCTTGTGTCCGCTTCATTCTGCATGGCACCGAATGCCGTATTCAAAACCTCGCGCTTGGCTTGCCATACAGCGGAATAATCGACGGTGTCCTGACGCGACAAACGGCTAAACAAACCCGCATGCCGCTCCAGAACTGTCCGAACGGCAGGCAGATGAGAGAAAGGTCCGCTGCTGACATCCAGATAGACCGGATCCAGAAAGCGGCGGTCGTTGGGGTGATAGGGGCTGGCCCGCTCGCGATTGTGCGAAAACAGCGCATGCATCGGATTGAGCCCGAGTGTCACCGCTCCGGCCTGAGCAGCTTTCGCGCCAAATTCAGCCAGAGTGGTGAAATCACCCACGCCCTGATCGCCATAGCGGCGCAACGTGTAAAGATGGGCCGAGACGCCAAATCGGGGGCGGTTCAGTGCTGATGGTTCCCAGCAGCGGCTTGGCGCGACAATCAGGTGGCACCCCTCGTCATCGCGATTTTCCAGAACCAGCCGATAGCGTCCGGCGGGAAGACCGGGCAGCACGATCCGCCTGCGCAGATACTCCCGGCCATCGACACCGATGTGCCGGATCGTTTCACCCGCATCGGGCGCGATGGGGATATCGAGTGATCCCTGATCTGCACCATCGATCAGAATCGATACCTGACGGCTATTGGCAAGACGCAACACGAGCGAAAGAGGTTCATCGGCGCTGCATACAAGCGAGTTCGGCAACGTCCGCTGGTCGCGCTCTTGCGCAATACGCATCAGGCTGGCGCGCGCCTCACCGGTAGAGTTCGCGGGCAGCCGCATCGCAGCAAGCAGGGCTTTCTGTGTATCCGGCGACACCACCTTGTGACGGCCCGACACATCCCACCATTCCGGCGCGATGCCTGCTGCATCCGAAAGCCGTCTCAAGGCGGAAGAATCGACGCCGGCGCGCCTCACTTTGGCTTTCGACGGAACTTCCACCAGCCACATCACGCTGCGCGGCAATACACGGCAGGCCGCATCGGCCAGGATATCTCCATCTGGATCAGCCCATCCATGGTCGCCGCCGGGTTCCGGCAGTGTCATATCTGCAGCATTTGCGCCCGCATTGATGGCCACAACTGCGCGGCTGGATTCTCCGTTCCACACGGCGTGAAGTGAAGCGATCAGAAGCCTGTTGTGCGGGTTCTCCCAATCCTCGCTGCGCATGGTCTCGCCATCCGCACGCAGCCATTCGACATCCGGAATTCCGCTTGCATCCGCTGGCAAGCCGGAGAGCGGTTTGTCCTTCCACAGCGCCGGATTGGCCATGCGCGCAGCAATCAGCCTCTTCGTGTGCTCTATGAGAGAGAAATCCGCGCGGTCCCAGTCAACCCAGGAGAGGGCGTTGTCCTGCGCATAGGCATTGTTGTTGCCCTGCTGCGTGTGGCCAAGCTCGTCGCCCATCGTGAGCATGGGCGTGCCGCGCGACAGCAGCAGCGTGGCCAGCATCGCCCGCTGATCCGTCAAGCGAGCCGCTTTGATTCCTTCGTCGTGAGTTAGCCCTTCATGGCCATGGTTCCAGGAATGATTGGCATCGGCGCCGTCGCGGTTGTTTTCGCCATTGGCATCGTTGTGCTTGTGCTCATGGCTGACCAGATCGGCGAGGGTGAAGCCGTCATGCGCGGTGATGAAGTTGATGCTGCGCGAGAGCGGCCTGTTGCGCGCTGCGAACACATCGGCGGACCCAGCCAACCGAGTTGCCATTTCGCCCAGCAATCCCGCCTCACCGCGCCAGAAGCGGCGCGCCGTGTCACGGTAGCGGTCGTTCCACTCACCCCAGCCTGCGGGGAACTGCCCCAGCTGATAACCGCCCATGCCGATATCCCACGGCTCCGCGATGAGTTTCCGGCGGCTCAGGACAGGGTCCTGCTGCATGGCGGTCAGAAACGGATGATCAACATCGAAACCTGTGGCCTGCCGCGCCAGCGTCGTCGCCAGGTCAAACCGGAAGCCGTGGACGCCGCCCAACCCGGCAAAACGGCGCAAGGCATCCATGGCGAGCCGCAGCGGGGCTGGTCTCTCCAGCGCAAGCGTGTTGCCGCAGCCCGCATCATTCACATAGAGCCGCGGATTGCTGGCATCCAGCCGGTAGTAACTGGCATTGTCGAGCCCCCGGAGCGACACCGTTGGGCCCAGTTCATCCCCTTCGCCGGTATGGTTCAGCACCACATCGAGGATGGTTTCGATTCCGGCGGCTTCGAGCTTTCTGACGCTGGCGCGCACCTCATCCCAGCCGCCAGGCGAGAGGCGCGGATCGGGCGCACAGAACGCCACCGGGTTGTACCCCCAGTAGTTCGTCAGGCCGAGCGGATCCAGATGCCGCTCATCCAGCCACGCCGCAACGGGCAGCAGTTCGACGCTCGTCACACCCAGGTTGGTCAAATGCGCCAGCGTTGCTTTGTGGGCCATGCCGGCAAAGGTCCCGCGCATGCCTTCGGGAACATTCGGGTGCAGCTTGCTGAAGCCGCGCACGTGCATTTCGTAGATGATTGTCCGGTTCCACGGCGCAAGGGCTTTTGGTGAAAGCGGCGCCGGGAATGCCGTGACAATCGCCTTGGGCATAAATGGCGCGCTGTCCGTGCCATCAAACGACAAGTCAGCATCGGGATGACCTTGGATATAGCCGAGCATCGAAGGGTGAAGCCGGAATGGCCGGTCAATCACAGCGGCATGCGGGTCCAGCAGCAGTTTGTGCGCGTTGAAGCGGTGCCCGTCGCGCGGCGCGTGCGGGCCCTGGGCCCGCAAGCCGTACCGCTGTCCGGGGCGGATGCCAGCGATGTGTCCGTGAAAGATGTCGCCCGTCCGTTCTGGCAGGCGGATGCGGGCGGTCTCCTTGTCCTGCTCGTCGAAAAGGCACAGCAGGATCGCGGTGGCATACGCGGAAAACACCGCAACATTGATACCATCGCCCTCAAGGCTGACGCCAAGCGGCTCCGGCAGCCCCGGGGAGAGCTTGTGGCCCGCCATCAGGTGATGACGGACGGCGCGCTGCGGCCTGTGTAGTGACCGATCTGCGCCAGGTCATTCGCCAGAGACACGAGGTCCTTCAGCGCCGCCTCGGTCGCTAGCCCATGTTTCGCGGTATCAGACTCGAAGCGCTCGATATACACCCGCAAGGTCGCTCCTGCCGTGCCAGTCCCGGAGAGCCGGAATACAATGCGTGATCCGTCGGCCATCAGGAGACGAATACCTTGCGCTTTCGATGTCGAGCCATCGATGCTGTCGTGGTAGGCAAAATCATCGGCTTTTGCGACTTCCAGCGCGCCGAACCGCTTGCTCCCGAGTGACGGCAACATATCACGGAGCCGTGCAACCAGCGCATTCGCCCCGTCGCTGGGCACCTCCTCGTAGTCGTGCCGCGCATAATAATTGCGGCCATAGGCCGTCCAGTGTTCGCGCACGATCTCCGCCACGCCCTGTTTGCGGGCCGCGAGAACATCGAGCCAGAGCAGCACCGCCCAGAGACCGTCCTTTTCACGCACGTGATCGGACCCTGTGCCAGCGCTTTCCTCGCCGCAAATGCTGATCAGGCCTGCATCGAGCAGATTGCCGAAGAATTTCCATCCCGTCGGCGTCTCGTAGCAGGGTATGCCCAGCTTCTTCGCTACCCTATCAGCTGCCTGGCTCGTCGGCATTGAGCGCGCGATCCCGGCAAGCCCCTTGGCATAGCCCGGCGCGAGATGGGCATTCGCGGCCAGAATGGCGAGACTGTCCGATGGTGTCACAAACTGGCCGCGCCCGATGATCAGGTTGCGGTCTCCGTCGCCATCGGAAGCGGCGCATAGATCCGGGGAATTCGTCGACATGGCCAGATCGAGCAGGTGCTTGGCATGCACCAGATTTGGATCGGGATGATGCCCGCCGAAATCCGGCAGGGGAACGCCGTTCTCGACAGTGCCCATGGGCAAGCCCAGCGCCTTCTCGAGAATGGCATGGGCATAAGGACCGGTTACCGCCGACATGGCATCAAAGCGCATGCGCATGCCACCCTTGATCGCCGCGCGGATGCGGTCGAAATCGAACAGGCTTTCCATGAGGTGCTGGTAGTCAGTGACCGGATCGACGATTTCGACCACCATCTGGCCGGTTGAACCTTCAATGCTGACGGGACCAATGCGATCAAGGTCTATTTTGGCATTGTCAGCGATCAGATAGCGGTCGATGGTTTGCGTCCGGGCGTAGATCGCCTCGGTGATTTTCTCGGGCGCGGGTCCGCCATTGCCGACATTGTACTTGATGCCGAAATCGCCCTCCGGCCCGCCGGGATTGTGGCTCGCCGACAGCACCAATCCGCCAAAAGCCTTGCGCTTGCGGATGAGATGAGACGCGGCAGGTGTTGAAAGAATACCGCCCTGGCCGATGAGCAGGCGGCCAAAGCCGTTCGCCGCCGCCATGCGGATGACGGTTCCAATCACCTCGCGGTTGAAATAGCGCCCGTCACCGCCGACCACGAGAGTCTGCCCCTTGAAACCTTCAAGACTGTCGAACACGGATTGCACGAAGTTCTCGACATAATTTTTCGCCTGAAATTCGGGCACTTTCTTGCGCAGGCCGGATGTGCCCGGCTTCTGTCCAGCGATGGGCTGCGTGGCAATCGTCTGGATCATCATAAGCTCCGGAAAGTCATGATTTCGCAGCCGCGAGCGCGCAGTACAGGCTGGCGTATTGTTTGGCTGGTTCGCGCCACGATACATCACGCGCCATGCCATTGGCGATCATCTTTGTAAACGCACGCGGCTTGCGGTAGAGTTCGATGATGCGGGCAAGTGCATCGGCAAGACCTTGCGAGGCCGGTCCATCGAACACTAAGCCGGTGACGCCATCCTCCACCGTGTCGGCAAGACCGCCAACCCGGGACACCACGGGTACGGCCCCGTAGCGCAAGGCACACAGCTGCGTCAGCCCGCAGGGCTCAAACCGTGACGGGACGATCAGGGCATCGACCCCGCCCTGCATCTGGTGCGCCAACGCCTCATCATAGCCGATCCGGACGCCGATCTGGCCGGGATGCGCGGCAGCAGCAGCCGTGAACCCCGCTTCAAGCGCTGGTTCACCCGCGCCCAGCAAGGCCAGCTGCGCACCCTGCTTCTGCAATTCCGGCAAGACCTCCAGCAGCAGATCAAGCCCCTTTTGCCATGAC
>CAXTUM010000137.1:0-6885 GCA_964247205.1 uncultured Beijerinckiaceae bacterium | reverse complement strand
CATCTCCGCCTTGCGCAGACAAGCCGAGGCCTGGAAACGCGCAGGCGAGCGTGTGGCGCTTGTGCCGACCATGGGCGCGCTGCATGCCGGACATATCAGCCTGGTGAAAGCCGCCCGCAGAAGGCGCGCCCGCGTGGTCACGTCTATCTTCGTCAACCCCGCGCAATTCGCGCCGACCGAGGACTTTTCGAAATACCCCCGCACGTTCGAGGCGGATTGCGCCATGCTGGCCACAGCCCGGTGCGATCTCGTGTTTGCGCCCACGCCTGCCGAGATGTATCCGGATGGTTTCTCCACAACCGTCACGCTCTCCGGTCCGGCGAAGGCAGGGCTGGAAGATGCCTTCCGCCCAACGCATTTCGACGGCGTGGCGACTGTGGTGGCCAAGCTGTTCACGCAATGCCGCCCAGATATCGCGATTTTTGGCGAGAAGGACTACCAGCAGCTCATGGTGGTCACCCGCATGGCGCGCGATCTTGATCTGGGCGTCGAGGTGATCGGCGCGCCGACGGTGCGGGAGGCGGACGGGCTCGCCATGTCGTCGCGCAACCGCTATCTCTCGGCAGAAGAGCGCGCGCTGGCGGTGCTGGTGCCCGGCAGCCTGAAGGCGGCGGTTGCGGCGATAAGAGCGGGCGCTGATCCCGATACCGCTGCGGCAGAGGCAGCGGCAAGGCTTTCTGGTGCGGGTTATATCGTCGATTACGTTGCCGTGCGCCATGCCGTCACGCTGATGCCCGTAACCAGCCTCGGCGACGGCCCTCTGCGCATTCTCGCCGCGGCAAAGCTGGGCAGGACGCGGCTCATCGACAACATGGCGGTATAAAAAAGACCCGCCAGGCGGGGGCCGTGCCTGGCGGGTCCGACGTCAGCGACCGGGTGCTTGGGCTCCGGGTGCGCTTGGAGCCCATGGGGTGGCCGACGTGTCTTTCGTTTCGAAGGTTAACGGGGGAGACGCCTCCTGCGGTCCATCCGTTAACGCTGCTTTCGAAACACGGGCATATTGCCTGCGATGTCTTGCGCTTCCCCAAAGGGGCGGGCATCAATTTAAGTCTATTTTTCAGCGCTTTGGCTGGTTTATCAGCGCATTGCAGGAAGGATTGATTCACCACGGGGCTTCGCTCAAATGCGGCGGATTTGGCGAAAAGCGTGGCGGAACAACAGCTTCGTCTCCGTTCAGGCCTCTCGCCTGCAATGAACGAAGTGTGCCAGTGATGCCTGATACAGCCAGATTTGCCGCTGACGCTGCGTCAGCGGCCCGGAATTAACGATTGGAGCCTGCCGGTGTTTTACCATATTTCCAAAATCGGCTGGTTTCTGGTGGAGCCGTCCAACCTTTTTCTGGTGCTGGCGCTGGCCGGAATTGTCCTGTGCTGGACGCGGTTTGTGCGCGCCGGGCGGCGGCTGGCTCTGCTTTGCATCGCGCTATTGCTGACCCTCGGCCTTTCGCCCGCCGCCAACTGGCTGATACTGCCGCTGGAGATGCGCTTCCCGGTGCCTGATCTGGCAGGGCGCAGGGTCGATGGCGTGATCGCGCTGGGCGGCGTGGTGCAGGAAAGGCAGACGCTGGCGCATGGACCGATCGCGCTGAACGATGCAGGCGAGCGCGTGGTGGCCATGGCGGATCTCGCGCGGCGCTTCCCGGAAGCCCGTGTGATCTTCACCGGCGGTGCGGGCATCTACTCCAATGCGCCCAAACCGGAAGGCGAGGTGCTCAAGGAACAACTCGGTGCGCTGGGACTGGCGGCGGACCGCGTGATCATCGAAAGCCGCTCCGTCAACACCTGGGAGAATGCGGTGCTGTCGAAGCCGCTGGTACAGCCCAGACCGGGCGAGACGTGGCTGCTTGTCACCTCGGCATGGCACATGCCGCGCTCGGTCGGCATCTTCCGGAAAGCAGGGTGGGCAGTCACGGCCTATCCCGTCGATTTCCGCACGGGCGGCTGGCAGGACCAGACGCGCGGGTTTTCGTCGGTTTCCGATGGCCTGCGGCGGACAGAGGTGGCTCTGCGGGAATGGCTGGGGCTGCTGGTCTATCGCCTGACCGGCAAGAGCGATTCTCTATTCCCGGCACCGTGAGCGGATCAGGCAGCCGTTGCGACCTTCCCAATGAACTGGTCCACCGAATGACCCAGTTCCTGCGAGCGGTCACCCAGCGTGCGCGAGACCTCGTCGATCACCTCGGCTGAAGCGTTGGCGCGCTCGACGACACGAACGATATCCGAAAGGAACCTGTTCATCTCGGCGGTTCCGTTCGCGCTGACCTCGGCGGATCTTGCGATTTCGCTGGCAGTAGATGCCTGCTGGTTCATGGCGACTGAAATCGAGCCGATGGCGCCCTGCACTGTCGAGAAGGTTCCAAGCATCTCATCAATGGCGTTCACGGTCGCGCTGATCGATGTCTTGATCTCGCCGATCTGGGCGGCGATGTCGTTGGTGGCCTGGGCTGTCTGGCTGGCCAGCGCCTTGACCTCGGTTGCGACGACGGCAAAGCCCCGGCCTGCCTCTCCGGCGCGTGCAGCTTCAATCGTTGCGTTCAGCGCCAGCAGATTTGTCTGTTCGGCGATAGCGCGGATCAGGTCGATGACGCTGTCGATCTTCTCAGCCGTGTTCGCGAGCTTCGTGACATTGGCGCTCGATCTTTCGGCGAGAGAGCCGGTGGCGGACACTGAGCTTGAGGCGATATCGATCTGCCGGGCGACATCCTGGATCGATTGCTGCATTTCGGCTGTCGCCTGAGCGATCTGCTGGGCAACGACGGTGTTCTCCTCTGACGATCTCGCCGTGGATTGCGTGCCATTCTCGGCATCCGCCGCTGCCGCAGACAAGTCCCGCGAAGCCGCCACAAGGCTGTCAAGGCCTGCCGCAAGGCTGGCGCGGGTCTGGCTCATGGCGTCCAGAAACGTCGAAACTGAGGCTTCGACCTGATTCTGCCGTTGCCGGGAGATTTCGCTGGACTGATCTGTTTCGGCCTGCAGCGCGCGCGCCTTCTCGGTCTGGTCGCGGAAGCCAGTCAAGGACTCGAACACCATGCCGATCTCGTCTTTGCGGCGGTAGCTATCGATCCTGATGCCCTGTTCTCCCGCCGCAATTCGGCGGATAAGACCGGCAACCGCCGTGAGCGGCATCGTCACCTGATTGCGGATGGTCACGTAGAGGCCTGCAAACAGCAAGACAAAGGTGATCGCGACCCCAATCGAGACGCGCTGCGCCAGCGACGCCAGCTGCTGGCTCTGCTCGGTCAGCGCGGCGGTTTCGCTTTCGATCGTGTCACCAATCTTGTTTTGCAATACCTCCAGCGCCTTGAATGCCGCCTCGAACTCCGGAAGCATATTGTTGGCGCGGCCCAGCTGGTCGCTTACGGCCAGGTCTGCAACCTTAAATGCCGCCTTCACATACCCCTGGAATGGCTGATCCGCAGTCCGGACGGTCTCGAGGATATGAGATGGAAGATCGAGCTTGCCGAGCTGCTCCAGCCGCTCCTTCAACGACTTCGACTGCTCTTCCATATCCTTCTTCGCGGCCGGGATGCCTTCCTTGTTGAATGCCAGCGCATGCATGACGCGATAGAGCGCGCCCTTCAATCCATCATGGTTCATGTCCGCAAGCGCCTGCAGCCGCCCCGCCTTTCCAAGAGTCTGGGCGAGTTCAGTGATCTGGGTATGCCGCTGCTGCGTGACGAAGTTCGCGGCCAGACCGCCCAGCGCCAGAATTGCAACGACAGCGTTGATAAGGCTCAAGCGGGTGGCGAGAGAGAATTGACGGCTCACAGGCGGCCCCTTGCAAATCGGAAAGCTTCTGCCGGGCACCGTGGATTCAGATGGTTAAAAACCCGTAAAAAACACATGGAAGCGAGGTTGTGAAGCGAGGCTGTATTCATTGCAAGCTTACAAATCCGGCATGGATGGTTTTCCTTTTCAGATTGCTATTGCAAAGCCCTGGTGTGTGAAAGAAGCACATCGGGCGCTCATGGTCGCACAGAACCCGCCGTTTCCCGCATGGCTGGACAGACGCCGCGCGCATTGACTCACAGGCAATTTGACAGGCTGACTCAACAATCTTGAACTTTTGCAAGCATGAAGGAATAGCCATGCCGGACCGTGACAAGGATGCGCCGCTGCGCGAGAATATCCGCCTCCTGGGCCGTTTACTGGGCGATGCCGTGCGCGATCAGGAGGGCTGGGACACGTTCGATCTGGTGGAGCGAATCCGCCAGAATTCCATCCGCTTTCACCGGGCGGATGATCACGAGGCGCGGCTGGCCCTGGAGGCCACGCTCGATGGCCTGACGCGCGGTGAGACGATCCATATCGTCCGCGCCTTCAGCTACTTTTCACGTCTTGCCAATATCGCTGAGGATCAGCACCATATCACCCGCTCCCGGGCCCATGCGGGCGACGGCGGAGCGAGGCCCGGCACCTTGCGCAGCGCCATCGACGCCGTGCTTGCGGCAGGCGTTTCCACGCAAGCGCTGAAACATTTCTTTGAAACGGCCAGCATCTTCCCGGTGCTCACGGCGCACCCGACGGAAGTCGGACGCAAGAGCACGCTCGACCGCGAGCGCGAGATCGCCGACCTGCTGCTGGCGCGCGACCGCATGCGCATGACGCCGGAAGAGCAAGGGGAGAGCGACGAAGCATTGTCGCGCGCCATCCTGACGCTTTGGCAGACCGGATTGCTGAGGCAGTCCCGCCTCCGGGTGATCGATGAGGTCTCAAATGGCTTGTCGTATTTTGACCTCACCTTCCTGTCAGCACTGCCCAGGCTGCATGCGGATCTGGAGGATGATCTGGCCAAGCGGAATATACCGGCTGGGCATCTTCCGCCCTTCCTCCAGATGGGCAGCTGGATCGGCGGCGACCGCGACGGCAACCCTTTCGTGACCGCACCCGTCATGCGTCAGACGCTGCGGATGCAAAGCGCGCATGCGCTTGGTTTCTACCGGCGTGAACTGGAGCAGTTGAGCACGGAACTGTCGTTGGACACGCGCCTCGTGAAAGTCTCGCCCGAACTGGAAGCACTGGCGGCGGCAGGTGATGCCGCCACGCTGCACCGGGACAACGAGCCCTATCGCCGCGCCATCGCAACGATGCTGACGCGCCTCGCCGAGACGGCGCAGCGGCTGGAAGGCCCTGCTGACGCCACTGGCGGCTATGCCCGCGCTTCTGACCTGCGAGCGGATCTGGCTGTCCTTGAGGCCTCACTCACTGCGAATGGCGGCATCACGCTGGCGCGCGGGCGCATCCGGCATCTCGGCCGCGCCATCGAGATCTTCGGCCTACATCTCGCCAGTCTCGACATGCGCCAGAACTCCGATGTGCACGAGCGCGTGGTGGCGGAACTGCTTGAGGCGGCGTCGCCGGGCGTGAGCTACGAGCGACTGACGGAACCGGAGCGTGTCAAGCTGCTGCTGAAGGAACTGGCGTCGCCCCGTCTGCTGGCCCTGCCCGCCTGGACCTATGGGGACGAGACTGCGTCGGAACTGGCCATCCTGCGCGAGGCGGCGGACCAGCACCGCCGTTTCGGGCCCGACGTCATACCCAATTACGTGATTTCGAAAGCTGCCGCCGTGTCGGACATACTGGAGGTGGCGCTGCTGCTGAAGGAGGTGGGCCTGCACCGCCCCAAAACAGGCGGGCTCGATCTCAACATCGTGCCGCTGTTCGAGACCATCGGTGACCTGCAATCCGCTGACGATATCATGGAGCGGCTGTTCAAGCTGCCGCTCTACCGCAGATTGCTGGCTGATCGCGCCATGACGCAGGAGGTGATGCTGGGCTATTCCGACAGCAACAAGGACGGCGGGTTCCTGACTTCGGGCTGGGAACTCTACCGCGCCGAGATTGCTCTGGTGGAAGTGTTCGCGCGCCACGGCGTGCGGTTGAAGCTGTTCCATGGCCGCGGCGGTTCTGTCGGGCGCGGCGGCGGGCCGAGCTACGATGCCATTCTGGCGCAACCCGGCGGCGCGGTGCAGGGCGCTATCCGCATCACCGAGCAGGGCGAGGTCATCACCGCCAAATACGGCAACCCGGAACTGGGCCGCCGCAATCTGGAAGTGCTGGCTGCAGCCACGCTGGAAGCGACCTTGCTTTCGGCCAAGGAAGCCGCGCCGAAGCCCGGATATCTGACTGCGATGCAGCAGCTTTCGGACCACGCTTTCAAGGCCTATCGCGGGCTGGTCTATGAAACCGACGGGTTCGAACGCTATTTTCGCGACTCCACCGTGATCGGCGAGATCGCTAATCTCAACATCGGCAGCAGGCCGGCTTCGCGCACGAAATCGCAGAAGATCGAGGACCTGCGCGCCATTCCCTGGGTGTTCAGCTGGGCGCAGTGCCGGTTGATGCTGCCGGGCTGGTATGGATTCGGCGCGGCGCTGGCAGCCTATCGGCATGAGCATGGCGAGAAGGGCATGGCGCTGCTCATGGAGATGGCGCGGGAGTGGCCGTTCTTCCGCACATTGCTCTCCAACATGGACATGGTGCTGGCCAAGACGAACATCGCCATCGCCTCACGCTACGCCGCCCTTGTGCCGGATGCGGCGGTCCGCGACGCCATCTTCCCGCGCCTCAAGGCGGAGCTGGAAGCAGACATCGCGGGTGTGCTGGAAGTGACTGGCGAGAGCGAACTGCTGGCCCGGAACCCGGCGCTCGCCCGCTCCATCCGCAACCGCTTCCCGTATCTCGATCCGCTGAACCACGTGCAGGTGGAGCTGCTGAAGCGCCACCGCGCGGGTGATGCGGACACGCGTGTGGTGACGGGGATACACCTGACCATCAATGGCATCGCGGCGGGGTTGCGGAACAGCGGGTGAGAGCCTTCCTTCTCCCTTTTGTATGGACCGGAGAGAAGGTGGACAGACGTTCGGACACATCGTGGACAGTACGG
>CAXTUM010000136.1:0-6914 GCA_964247205.1 uncultured Beijerinckiaceae bacterium | reverse complement strand
GAACGCTTACCTCTTCTCCAGCGCGCGGCTGGCTGGGCCGCTGCTTCCGTTCAACCACAGGAAGGCTTTGGCCATGACATTCTCTCTCCCCGATCTTCCCTACGCCCACGATGCCCTGCAGCCCTACATGTCTAAGGAGACGCTGGAATTTCATCACGACAAGCATCACCTGGCTTACGTGAACAACGGCAACAACCTGCTGAAAGGTTCGGAATTCGAAGGCAAGAGCCTCGAGGAGATCGTCAAGGGCTCCTTCGGCAAGAATGCCGGCCTCTTCAACAATGCCGGCCAGCACTACAACCACATGCACTTCTGGAAATGGATGAAGCCCAACGGCGGCGGCAAGATTCCGGGCAAGCTGGAGAAGGGCATCGTCGATGCTTTCGGGTCCATCGACAAGATGAAGGAGGACTTCATCCAGGGCGGCGTCACACAGTTCGGTTCGGGCTGGCACTGGCTCGCGGTGCAGAACGGCAAGATCGTGGTAATGAAGACGCCCAACGGCGAGAGCCCGCTCGTGCATGGCGCGAAACCGATCCTCGGCAACGATGTCTGGGAGCACAGCTATTACATCGACTACCGCAACCGCCGTCCCGACTATTGCAAGGCCTTCATCGAGAGCCTGGTGAACTGGGACTATGTGGCTGAGATGTATGAAGCGGCGATCAAGTAGCCGTCAGGGTTCCTTCTCACCATGAAAAAAGCCCCGGAAACGGGGCTTTTTGCTTGAAATACCGCATTATCATACCAGGATATCGACTTTACCGCCAAGACTTGGCGGTGAGGAAGGCCCTCAGGAACCTGAGGGCACCGATGTGGCGGGCTTCACAGATTTGCCGTCCTTCACCCCATAGAACTGCTCGGCCTGCTTGCGCGAGGCCGGATCGAGAGCGGCAAGATAATCGCGCCGCTCCTGCGGTGACATCTGGCTGATTGGCGACCGTGCCGAAGAGACTGAAAAACTCATGTCGGCGCCTCAGGCAGAAACGTCCACGCGCTGCCCCTGTCCGGCAGGCGGCGGTGGCGGGGATGATGGGGCCGCTGCAACAGATGCTGGGGCTGGCGGGCGCGGCTGAACGGATGGACGGGTGTAGGCGGCGGAGGCCTGCGCGGCTCCCCCGGTGCAATTGATGCAACCAGACATGTGTGGTCTCCCGAGGATAGGCCCTCTTAGGTCAGTAAGCGCGCGATGTTTGAACGCTTTGCTGACGGGCGTGGTTAACGGACCGGAGAGGCCGCAGTGTCACGTGAATGTGAGCGGCAATGACAATCAGGGAAAGTGTTTCTCGATCTCGGCCTGCAATTGCGCACGCATGCCGGCATGACCAAAGACATTGGGGTGCAGCGCGCCGGATGGAAAGCGCCCCGCAAAATCATTCTGGGTATTCGGGATTTCACCGACCCTGCCTTGCTTTGAATCCGCCTGCCCGACCGTATGGAACCAACTGGGCCGGGCGCAGAAGCCCCGGTTTCGCGCAAATCCCTTGATGGCGACCCAGCCATTCCTCACGGCCTCGGCAGTGATGGTGGCATTCAGCGGGTCAAGCACGACTTTCTCTGCATTTCTCGCTTCTGCGCGGGAAATGCCCAGACCCACGAATGTTGCGAGATAGGGAACAAAATCGCGGCTGAAATCAAACGGGCTGTCGCCGCAATAGGTCCGTCCATCCTCCCGGCGCGTCATGTCAGGATAGGTCACCAGAAAGACCGCACGGGCATTAAGAGCCGCGATACGGGGGGCAAGCGCCGCGTATTGCTGGCGCAGCAAGGCAAACGCAGGCTGCATCTCCTCCTCCGTGAACTTGCACCGGCCAACCGCGCATTGCGTCACCTTGGGGCCGAACGCCAGTTCGTTGCCGCCGGTTGTCAATGTCACAATGTCAGGCTGGGCGGACTGAGGGCAGGGACTGGCCCATCGTGTGGTGCACAGCAGTTCCTGCGCCCGCTGGATCTGCACCGGCAGAGGATCGGACCGGAAGTGCGGGATGCTGTCACCTTGTCCGCCGAAGCTCCTCAGCCGGTCACCCGCCTCCCTGGCGTTCTCGACCCCGCTGTAATGACCGATCAGCCCGGCATTGATCGTGCCGCCAGAACAGGCGTAGCTGACATAGGTCACCGATGTATCCCGGCGCTTCTGCGCCAGCATGATAGCCGTCTGTGCGCTTGATGCGAGCAGCGATCGATGGCAGCGATGATCCCACCATTCCGTCAGGCGCGGCAGATTGAAGAGATTGCCGGTCGTCCCCTGATTGAACGTGACGTGAGGGTTGCCTTCGCCCGAAGCGAAGCTGTCACCCAGCGCCACAAATTTCAGATCCTTGATGACAATGGCAAGCCGGCGTTCGACCGCAGGGCGGCCGTCACGGCTGTCGACGAGCACCGACAGTTCATGCGGACCAATGGGCGCGCCAAGAACCACAGGATTGTTGCACGGTGAGGCCGGATAGGCAGCATCACCGATGCGCCAGCTGCAATGCTTGGTCGCCTCGTGGCGGGAGGGCAGCCGGGCGACAATTTCGCGCTCCCGATTGTGAAACCATGGATGCTGATACTGCGCCTGCTCCGGATTGTACCATGTCGGCAGGTTCTGCTGGAACGGCGATGGATAGGTCATGAGCCGGCCTGACGGGACATCGCGCCCGCGCCGGGCAGCTGCCCGCTGGAAATACGAATTGAAATCGGTGATGAACTGGTCGTGTCTGTGATCCCGGATCACCCGGAAGCGGTTTTTCACCTCCCAGTCGATCCCGGTGGAAATGTCGGTTGCCTGCGCAGGAAAGACTGCGCCCAAAACGGCCCAGATCAGCCAGAAAGCGCCAAACACCAACCAGCGCACAACAATGCCCCCCAAAGGCCAGAATGAATAACCGGCAAGAATGACTGGAGCCCGACCGGTTCTTGATGATGCACAATCTGGCACATCCGGGAAAGGTTCAAATACGTGGATTTACTGGTGCTGCAGAAATCGCAACGCAGCCGCACGAAGTGCCTTCACTTGTGTGAGATAAAGCCTCTTGCCTTTTTTCCAGCATGGGTCTTGCATGGCAATCTGGAGGGCTGCCATGAAGCGGCCATGGAGCGCAGCATGACCATTCTTTCGAGCAACCGCCGCCAATTCCTGAGCGGTCTTGGCGCCCTTGGCGCCTCGACAGCCACGGCATCCATGGCCTTTGCTCAAGCCGGTGCGACAGGCTCGACCGGAAGCGTCAACGCTGCTGCCACGGCATTGCCAGCCGATGCGGCGGCGTATTTTGCGGCGGAAGAGCCCTTCTTCATGGAACTGGCGAAGGAATTCACGCTCGATCCCAAGGTCGTTTATTTCATGGCAGCGCAGAAGGGCTCGATGCCAAAGGCAGTGCTCGCCCGCATGAAGGAGGGGTTGGACAAGACAGCGGCTGATCCGTTCCCGGTCTATGTCGAGCCATCTGCCAAGATCCGCGAGAGCATCGCCAAATCCTATGGCACCACCACGGACCAGATCGCCATCACGCGTAACACCACCGATGCGCTGACTTTGGCCCTGATGGGCATCGACTGGAAGGCGGGCGACGAGTTGCTGATGTCGCCGCTCGAACACCCCACCGGCATCGCCATCGCCCTCCGGATTGCGGCACGGTACGGCGTCATCATCAAGCAATGGGGCATTCCTGTCGGAGCCAATGCGACGGCAGACGAAGTTGTTGCAGCGCTGGAGAAGCGCGTCACGCCGGGCAAGACCAAGGTCATATTCTTCTCGTCGCCGCTCTGGCCCACCGGCATGCGGCTGCCCGAAAGCAAGATTGCGGCGGTCGCACAGAAGGCCGGCGCCATCACCGTGGTCGATGGTGCGCATTACAACGGCATGATCGATCCGAAGCTGGATGAAACCGGCATCGATTTCTTCGGCTTGTGCGGCCACAAATGGCAATGCGGCCCCGGCGGCACGGGGCTGCTCTATGTGCGCAACAAGCCCAACGCCGCCAATGGCGCGGCCCCGCCGAAGTTCCATATCGTCCGCAGCCAGGCCCGCAACGTGCCGTTCGACGGCAGCCGCGGCAGTTTCGATATCGGTGCGGCGCTTTCGATGTATGGCTTCCCGGAATCGGCGGACTGGCGCGCCCTGGGCGATGCCGTGGCGATGTGGGACAAGATTGGCCGAGGCCGGATCGAGACATGGCACCTGCGGCTCGGCGGCTATTTCCTTGACCGGCTCGCGGATGCCTTCGGCGAGGATTCCATCCTTCGTCCGCGCAAGGATGCCGCCTTGCAATCCGGCATCATCGGCTTCAACCCATTCCCGAAGGCAGAACAGCGGATGGACGAGAAGCTCAACATCGATTTCCGCGCCCGCATGCTGAAGGACTACAGCTTCCGCATTTCGGGCCTTGGCGTCGGTCAGGACGGACTGACACGCGGCGCCGACCCTGAAACAAAGATGTTCCCGGTCGGCTCCATTCCCAACCGCGATCCCGATACGCTGGCGCCAAAGCCGATGGCGCATCCCCAGCGCGTCAATGCCTGCCTCTGGAACAACCGGGCGCAGATCGACAACTTCGTCGCGGCCACAAAAGATCTCGTCGGCAAGATGGGCGCTTAGCTCTTGTCAATCGGCATCTGCCCGGCCTGGCCCCGCATGACATAATCCTGCAGGGCCACGCCGATGTGGATGACGACCAGCGCGATCAGCCCGAAGGCCATCCAGACATGGGCCGAAAACAGCCAGTGGTCATACCCAAGGCCTTCCGGCCATATCTTCGGCAGGACGATGCCGAACAGAGTCTCGCGCGCGCCATAGTCCGAGATGCCGACCCAGCCCAGCAGGGGCACCAGGACCATCGATGCATAGAGCACGCGGTGGACCGTGTGATTGCCGATCTGCGGCAGCCAGTGCCCGCGCAGGCGCGCCTGAACGCGATAGGCCAGCCGCGCCAGAATCAGGACCAGAAGGCAAAATCCGGTCAGCTTGTGGGCTGAAGACAGAAAGTCCGCCAGCGCCCCGCCGCCAAGCTGCGTCATGACGATGCCTGACGTAAACATCAGCAGCACGAGGACAGCCGTGGTCCAGTGAAAGATCACCGCGACGGGCAAATGGGAGAGTATGGAGCTTTCGCGCGCAACCGTTTCGCCCGGGCCGCTAACGCCGGAAATATCTGTCACACTCATGCTGCAATCCGTTTCGTGGCGTCCATGAAGGTCTCAACGGCAGCACGCAGGCTCTCCGCCTGCTGGCTGAGATCACTGGAAACACCCGTGACGATGTTGGCGGCGCCATGGCTTTCCGTCACCACGCGGCTCATGTCGTTCATCTGGGCCGTTACGGCACGCATGCTCCCGGCAGCTTCATTCGTGCCGCCGTTGATGACACGCGACTTGTCACCCTGCTCGCGCATCAGTTCGGCGATCTGGGCCGAGGCCATATCCACTTCTTCCACGGAATCCACCAGCGAGAGAATCCTGCTGGCGATGCTGTCGGCAGCCGCCGTGATGGCTTTCAGGCGTGCCCCGGCGTCGCTCGTTGCCTGCGATGTCTGCTGCGCCAGCTGCTTCACCTCCGAAGCCACAACCGCGAAACCGCGCCCATGTTCGCCCGCACGGGCCGCCTCGATCGTGGCATTGAGCGCGAGCAGATTGGTCTTGGTCGCGACTTCGCTGATCAATGTCACCATTTGGCCGATCATGCCGACTGTCTCGCGCAATGCTGCCGTGTCGGTGGTCGCAGCATGGACCACGTTCCGGGCATGCTCCGCAGCATCCGCCGTGCGCGCGGATTCGCCTGAGATGCGGGTGACGCCGTCTGCGAAGGCCCCGAATGCCGTGGCCACATCCGCTACGTTTGCCGATGCGGCTGTGGCTGCGGCCGAGACAGAATCGGCTCTGCTTTCGACCTCGCGGGACAGCGTGAAAAGGCTGCCCGATGCCTCGGTCATCCTGCTGGAATGGCCTTCGAGCGACAGAACGATGGCGCTCATCTGCTGCTGAAAGGCGAGGCTCGCTCGCTGGAAAGCCGCCTGCGCCGCCACCTTGGCGTCAAGCTCCCGGATCTGCTTCTGGGACGTGGCATCGCGGTGATCCACCGTCCGCTGCCGCGCCAGCAATGCGCGGCCCATCACGCCGATATCATCACGCCGCATCGAAGCCGCTTCGACCGAAACCAGACGGCCTTCATCCTCCGCAAGCTCCTGCGACATGCGCGCAATCGGCTTCACCAGCCAGCGGTATTCAAGGAAGGCCGCGAGACCGAGCGAAAAAACCATCAGCGCCGACAAAAGCAGCTTGTTGCGCTCGTTGCTGGCCAGATGCGTCTGCATCTGTCCGCGGAAATCGCTGAGTTCGTTCAGCGCCGTGGCATGACCGCCCGCAAGCGCCTTCGCCAGGCGCTCGATTTCGCCCAGAAACCCCTGCAGCCGTGCAGCATGGATCATCTCGGCCGCAACGAACAGCGCGATCAGAAACAGGAGCACGCCGCTCCAGATGGCCAGACGCCCGATGACAAAGGCTCGAAAGGATTTGGGAAACAAGGCGGCGACCATTCCTTAACGGAAAGCACCATGAATCGGATTGGTTAATCACGTCTTACAAATCGGATGCCAGGTCATCACCATCCGGTGACTGCAATATACTCTCAGCGCAGATAATCCGTCAGGTTCAGCCTGCTGATGATCGCCGTGGTCTGATAGGCCGCCTGCATCTTGGTCTGGAGTGACAGCAGCTTGGCCGCCGTCTCTTCCTGATTGACATCCTCGACATCGGCGATGGCGGTCTTCACGAAATTGATCTTCGTCTTGTGGCGCTCATCAGCCATCTTCATCGTGGTCGCCGACATGGCGATCTCGATCTGGATATCCTGCACGCGCTGCTGCCCGCTGACCGGCCCGAGACTGGTTCTGAGACGGTCGGACATGGCCTGAAAGCGGCCCTGATCGTTCGGATTGGAG
>CAXTUM010000135.1:0-6953 GCA_964247205.1 uncultured Beijerinckiaceae bacterium | reverse complement strand
CGTCCTGCCTCTGCAGCGGCTTTCGCGGATGCGGCGACGGAAACGGGTATATAGGAATTTAATCTTTTGTCAAGAATGGATCAAAACGCCTTTTGAAGCCCAGCCTGCTTCAATATTTCATTTGCTGTGTGGCGGCTTTTTGAACGCGGCACTGAGATCACCTTGCCAGTCGCCGGATTGCGCCATTTCTCATGCGAGCCCTTGCCGCCCGTGACTTTTTCCCATCCCGCAGCGCGCAATATTCGCACAAGGTCCGGATAGAAATCCTTCGGCACTCAGGCAACCGCCAGAACCAGATCACGCCGTGTTTCGACACTGATCCGGTGAGGTCCGGGAATATCGGGGCAATTTTCAGCCAAAAGCTCTGGTGCCAGACTGTTCACGAGATCAACAAACTCGTCGAATGTCTCGGCCTCGACAACCAGTCCGGGGACATCACTTTCGGAATAGAACACAGACGCTTCGGCATCCCAGCGAGCGATAACGCGAAAATCTGAAGCGAGAGGTTTGGTTGCCTTCATAGCGTTCAGGATAAGCCGCCTTGGCCGTTTTGCCAATCCTTCCGCCACATCCCGCTCAAATTCTTGCTATCTCAAACGAAGGAGAAATTCTTCGGGCTCATCGCCGCCTATAACCCACGAGAGCTGCCCAAGCTCTCATTGCTCGATAACGCAAACGCCTCCGACAATCTCCAACGAGTCAGAGTACGACGTCTGCACAATACGAAATTTCCAACCATCTCCATATTTTGTGACGTTGTGGTCAGCAGGGTGCATAGCACCAAGCGTCCCGATAAAAGCGATTGAAGAAGTCTGATCATCACTCGTCGGTCGCGGGTGCCAAGGTGTGCTTATCTCAATATCAACACACCCAGACCGTCCCTCAAGTTTTATGCATCGACGCGCATCAAAAACCTTCGGACCAAAACGATACTTCCAGATCCTGGAATCCTGTGGATTGAGCGCTTCTTTGCAACCTTCGCTTGTACACACGGAACTCCAAGTCGGTTTGCATTCCAACCCGGCAGGCCGCTCATCTGCGACAGCGCCACACGGTATCGCGAGAAAAATTGCACTTAGCCAGAATGCAGAAAGCAAGGTTGGCTGTTGCATTACTCACCCCTCGCTTTTCTTCACCGCGCCAAGCGCCGCCTGCGCCGCTGCCAGCCTTGCAATCGGCACGCGGTAGGGCGAGCACGAGACGTAATCCAGCCCCACCGTCTCGCAGAACATGATCGAGGCCGGGTCGCCGCCGTGTTCGCCGCAGATGCCCAGCTTGATATCGGGCCGCGTCTTGCGACCGCGCTCCACCGCGAGCTTGACGAGTTCTCCCACACCTTCCTGGTCCAGCGTCACGAACGGGTCATGCGCGAGAATGCCGCGCGCCTTGTAGAAGCCGAGGAAATTCGCAGCGTCGTCGCGGCTGATGCCGAGCGTTGTCTGGGTCAAGTCGTTGGTGCCGAAAGAGAAAAATTCGGCCGATTTCGCGATCTCGCCCGCCACGATGGCGGCGCGGGGCAGTTCGATCATCGTGCCGACCTGATATTCGATGCGCTGGCCGGTTTCTTTCGCGACGGCCTGAGCCATCGCGTCGATGCGCTCCTTCACCAGTTCGAATTCGGCGCGCGTCATCACCAGCGGCACCATGATTTCGGGCACCACCAGTTCGCCCGTTTTCATGCCCGCACCGATAGCGGCCTCGAAGATCGCGCGGGCCTGCATTTCGGCGATTTCGGGGTAGGCCACCGCGAGGCGGCAGCCGCGGAAGCCCAGCATCGGGTTGAACTCGTGCAGTTCCGCGTTGCGCTGGCGCAGCTTCTCGACCGAAATACCAAGGACCTTGGCCACATCCACGATCTCCTGTTCGCTGTGCGGCAGGAATTCGTGCAGCGGCGGATCGAGCAGGCGGATCGTCACGGGCAGGCCGGACATGATCTCGAAGAGGTCCGTGAAGTCCTTCTTCTGCATCGGCAGCAATTTGGCCAGCGCCTCGCGGCGGCCCTTCTCGTCATCGGCGCAGATCATCTGGCGCATGGCGATGATGCGCTCCTCGTCGAAGAACATGTGCTCGGTGCGGCACAGGCCGATGCCTTCCGCGCCGAACTTGCGGGCGTTGCGGGCGTCCAGCGGCGTTTCGGCATTGGTGCGCACTTTCATGCGGCGCACCTTGTCAGCCCAGCCCATGAGGAGGGCGAATTCGCTGGAAAGCTCCGGCTCCAGCATTTTGACGAAGCCCTTGAGAACCTCGCCAGTGGAGCCGTCGATGGTGATCATGTCGCCTTCGGTCAACGTGTTGCCACCGACGACCAAGGTCTTCTTCGCGTAGTCCACGCGGATGGAGCCCGCGCCTGATACGCACGGCTTGCCCATGCCGCGCGCTACGACTGCCGCATGCGAGGTCATGCCGCCGCGCGTGGTGAGAATGCCTTCCGCCGCATGCATGCCATGAATGTCCTCGGGCGAAGTCTCGACTCGGCAAAGGATCACTTTCCGGCCCGCCTTCTTGGCCTCTTCGGCGGAAGCCGAATCGAAAACGATCGCGCCTGAAGCAGCACCTGGCGAGGCTGGCAAGCCGCTCGCGATGCGGTTACGCTCCGCCTTGGGGTCGATGGTGGGATGCAGCAGCTGGTCGAGCGCCAGCGGTTCGATGCGCAGGATGGCTTCTTCCTGTGTGATCAATTTCTCACTGGCAAGATCGACCGCGATCTTGAGCGAGGCCTTGGCCGTGCGCTTGCCGTTGCGGGTCTGCAGCATCCACAGCTTGCCGCGCTCCACGGTGAATTCCATGTCCTGCATATCGCGATAATGCTTCTCGAGAATGCCGTAGATGCGGACGAGTTCGTTGTATGCGTCGGGCATCGCGGCTTCCATCGAGGCCTTGTTCGAGCCCGCCGCCTTGCGCGCCACTTCCGTGATGTCCTGCGGCGTGCGGATGCCCGCCACCACATCCTCGCCCTGCGCGTTGATCAGGAACTCGCCGTAGAGCGCCTTTTCGCCGGTGGAGGGATTGCGGGTGAATGCCACGCCGGTCGCCGACGTATCACCCATGTTGCCGAAGACCATGGCCTGCACATTGACTGCCGTGCCCCAGGAGGCCGGGATATCGTGCATGTCACGGTATTTGATGGCGCGCGCGTTCATCCAAGAGCCGAAGACTGCGCCGATGGCACCCCAGAGCTGTTCCGCCGGGTCCTGCGGGAAAGGCTTGCCCAGCTTCTCCTGCACCATGGCCTTGTATTGCGGGATCAGCGCCTTCCAGTCCCCGGCCTTGAGGTCTGTGTCGAGCGTCAGGTTGCGGCGGTCCTTGTATTCCTCGAGCAGGTCCTCGAAATGGTGATGATCGATCCCCAGCACCACGTTGGAATACATCGTGATGAAGCGGCGGTAGCTGTCATAGGCGAAGCGTTCGCCGCCGCCTGCGGCCAGCGCTTCCACCGTGATGTCATTGAGGCCGAGATTCAGCACCGTGTCCATCATGCCGGGCATGGAGGCGCGGGCGCCAGAGCGGACCGAGACGAGCAGCGGGTTCTTCGTGTCTCCAAAAATACGTCCCGTCAGCTTGCCGACATGGGCGAGAGCTGCATCCACATCCGCTTTCAGCGACTTCGGATATGTCTCACCGTTGCCGTAGTAATAATTGCAGACTTCGGTGGGAATGGTGAAGCCGGGAGGAACCGGCAGGCCCAGATTGGACATTTCCGCCAGGTTGGCTCCTTTGCCGCCCAGCAGGTTCTTCATGCCGGACTCGCCCTCGGCCTTGCCGTCACCGAAGGTATAAACCCACTTCGTCATTGCAAACCTCGTGTTCCGCGTGCCGATCCGGATGAGGACCCGTAGCAGGGATTCCCATGCGGGCCCTTCTGACTGAAAGGCGCATATATTGCAATGCAGCGAATGGCTTGGCGGGTGTGAACAGGTTTTGAATGAGCGGCGGGCATGCGGGTTATGCCGTACATGATTGCCAGCGACACCCGTGTCTACAGCCGCTATCGTCGCTCATCACCGCGCGGGAGAGCGACAGACAATGCCCATGATCCAGCTGATTTACGCCTCAAAACCCTTCGGCTTCGAGGCGGCGGGGCTCAACAGCATTCTCAGCATTGCGCGCCACTGCAACGAGCGCGACGGCATCACGGGCGCACTCATCTGCCGGCAGGATCTCTATCTGCAATTGCTGGAAGGGCCTGAGGTCATGGTCGAAGCGGCCTATGTCCGCATCGCACAAGACGACCGGCATATGGACGTCAAGCGGCTGGTCAGCAAACGCATCCGCAAGCGGTTGTTTCCGGACTGGGCGATGCGCGATGATCCGGCGCGCAGCTGGATGTGGAGCGTGGCCGAGGTGGACGGCGGCGCGCTGGTGCGGGCGAGCGAGACGGATTTGCTGGCGGTGTTCGAACGGCTGGCAGCGGAGTCAGCCAGCGCGGGGACGGGCTATGACGAGGGAATTGGCCGGGGGTAAGTGTTGTGGAAACGGGTGTTATCGGGTGTTGAACCGGGTCACAATCGCGTTCTCACGCAAAACATCGCGGTGCGGGAAAGGGTTTCCATGATCACGGAAGCTAGCAATGCCTCCAGTTTTCCAGCTTGGGCGAAGGAAAAAACCAAGGCGCATTTCCCGCCACATTTTCGCCATGCCTTGGGCGCGCATTGCGTGCGGGGGCGTCGATCCGCATCGGGACGCCACGAAAAATCACTTGGCCGATAGCGGCAGTACGCCTCCACCCATTCAACGCGAAAAGACGTTCGGGAGGATACTATGGACAGCCGTCAACAGGCGGGCGCGGAGGCGTCTGCCAAATTTGAAGCTATGATCGAAACACACCGCGCCGCGCTTGACCGGCGCGGTTTTTTATCCGCCGCAGCAGGATTGGCCGCAGTCACGAGCATGGCCAGCGACGCCTTCGCGCGCAATTTCACGCCGGGTGCGGAACCGACGCGCTATCCCGATCCTGACATCATTGCGCTCGACAAGCGCTTCAACAAATATAAGCTCGGCAACACGCCGATCCAGCGGCTGCACACCGGCACGATGTGGGCGGAGGGCCCGGCCTGGAACGCCGTCGGCCGATACCTGCTGTGGAGCGATATTCCCAATGACGCGAACCTGCGCTGGCTGGAGGAAGACGGCCATGTCTCGCAGGCCTTCCGCTACCCTGCGGGCAATTCCAACGGCAACACCTTCGATTATCAGGGGCGGCAACTGGCCTGCCAGCACGGCACGCGCAAAGTGGTTCGCTACGAGCACAATGGCAAAACGACGGTGCTGGCCGAAAAGTTCGACGGCAAGGAACTGAATGCGCCCAATGACATCGTGGTGCATCCCAACGACGGTTCGATCTGGTTCACCGACCCCGGCTACGGCTCGCTGATGGAATATGAGGGTAACCGCCTGCCCGCGAGTGCTGGCAGTGTCAGCCCGATCCAAAAGGAGGCGGTCTACCGCATCGACGGGCAATCCGGCGCGATCACCAAGGTAGCGGACCAGCCGTTCAAGCCCAACGGCCTGTGCTTCAGCGCGGATTACCGGAAGATGTATATCGCCGACACCGGCATCTCGCATTACCCTGAAGCGAAGAGCCAGATCTGGGTCTATGATATCGAGGGCGCGACGCTCAAGAACCCGAAAACATTCGTCAACATGGAGTGGAACGGCAAGACCGGCTTCTCCGACGGCATCCGTTGCGACGAGGACGGCAATATCTGGTCCTCTGCCGGCTGGGTCGGCGACGGCTATGACGGCGTCCACGTCTTCGCGCCGGACGGCGTGCGCATCGGACAGATCAAACTGCCCGAGATCTGCTCCAACGTCTGCTTCGGCGGAAGCAAGCGCAACCGGCTGTTCATGACGGCAAGCCAGTCGCTCTATTCGGTTTTCGTGGAGACGCGGGGCGCGCACATCACGTGAGCAGGTCCGGAAGGGCGCTCACTGGCAGAACTTCGAGCGCCCGTCCCTGCCGCGCTGCTCGATATCGACATGAATGTGGTTGGCATGGGCCGCATCCGAGCCCGGCCCGAGAACCGTGGAGAATACCCCGCAAGCCGCAGCCCGGTATGCTGCCATGAAGCGGATTGTCTCGGGGCCATCCGGCTTTTCCACACTCAGCTTCCGGCCTCCGAGCAACTCGACAGCCATCGTATCGACGGCGTTGCCCTGGCCGTGGCTCGAGGTTTTCGCGCCGGGCTTGCGGTTGCGCGGGCGGCATTCGAAGCCCGGGCCGGTGCTGACCGCAATCAATTCCTTGCCGGTGATCCCAAGCGCGAGCGGCGCGGCAATATCGCTGGTAAAGCGGGCGAAGCGCTCCGCCATGACACAGGACAGAAGCGGACGATCCGGGAAGCGTATGCGGCGTTCCTTCAATGCGGCATCGGCCACCGACAAGAGAACGACCGGTTCGACAGTAATGCAGGCCACTTCTTGTGGTTTGGCGGGAGTTGCTGCGCGTTCAACGGCTATACCTGTTTTTGCGAGGCGGGTGGCGCAATCTTCGGTGTGGGGCATCCTCACATCTGGCTTGGCAAGATCGGGTTCTGCCCGCACGCGCGATGAGCCGGCAACCAGCGCGAGAAGCAATAACACGATAATCGCTGCCGCAAGGACAGGGGCCGGGATACGCATAGCCGACACATCAGCCATGATCACGGCCTTTCAATGGTCCTGACCGCCTTCACTCCGCCCTGAAGAAGCCCATGCGGCGCATGGCCTGCATCAGCACGTGGCGGTCCGACAGGCTTTCCGGCCCCGAGACACGCCGGGCGGAATGGCTGGACCAGTTGCCTTTCACATCCATTTTCTCGCGCAGATAAAATTCAGCCATTGCGGCATTGTAGCGGGCAACAGCCTCGTCCTGTCCCGCCAGATCATAGCGCCCGCGGTGCAGCACGGCCTCCTGCGGCAGCCGGGGCGTGATCGGACCGCCGTGTCCCTCGGCCGCGTATGCCACGCAAAGGCCG